>NZ_SMKR01000139.1 GCF_004348725.1 Kribbella turkmenica | reverse complement strand
GTGTTGATCGGGCTCGCGCTGGCGTCGGTGCTGCAGCGCGCGCGGGTGCGTGGGCTCGGGTTCTTCCGGACGGTCGTGTTCCTGCCACAGGTGGTCGCGATGGTGGTGGTGGCCGTTGCCTGGCGCCACATCTACGCGCCCGACGGCCCGCTGAACGACGTACTGCGGGCTGTCGGACTGGACGGGGTCGCGCGCGGCTGGCTGGGGGACTACACGTTCGCCCTGCCGGCGGTCGGGGTGATCGGCACGTGGTTCGAGACCGGCCTGGTGACCGTGTTGCTGCTGGCGGGGATGTCGCGGATCCCGCGGGAGCGGTACGAGGCGGCCCGGCTCGACGGCGCCGGGCCGTTCGCGGAGTTCTTCGCGGTCGTGCTGCCGGCGGTCCGCGGTGAGATCGCGGTCGCGGTGACGTTGACGGTGATCGCCGCGCTGCGGACCTTCGACCTGGTCTACATCACCACCAGTGGTGGTCCCGGGAACTCGACCAGCGTCCCGTCGTACGAGGTCTACCACCGGGCGTTCGAGCTCGGCCAGGTCGGTTCGGCGGCAGCGATCGGCGTCTGCCTGACGGTACTGATCTTCGTGATCACCCTGGGAGTCAACCGGTTGGCGGATCGGAGTACCGCGTGAGGGCGTCGGCGGCCGAGCGGATCGGCAACTACACGTTGCTGGCCGTCTTCGGCCTGTTCGCGCTCGGGCCGATCGTGACGATCCTGGCCGCCGCCCTCGGTCCCGACGACGCGGGCAGCGGGTCGAGCGGGTTCGGGAACTTCGGCAAGGCGTGGGAGATCGGGCACTTCGGCACCTACCTGCGGATGAGTGTCGCGGTCTCGGTGACGGTCGTGGTGGTCAGCGTGCTGCTGTCGATCCTCAGCGGGTACGCGTTCGGCACGATGCGGTTCCGCGGTGCCGGGGTGCTGTTCTACCTGTTCCTGATCGGGATCATGATGCCGACCGAGGCGATCGTCGTACCGCTGTACTTCGACCTGCGCACGCTCGGCCTGACCGACACCTTCTGGGCGGTCGCGTTGCCGCAGGTCGCGCAGTCCGTTGCCTTCGGCGCCTTCTGGATGCGGGCGTACTTCCGGTCCGCGTCCCGCTCGATGGTGGAGGCGGCCCGGCTGGACGGCGCCGGGAGCTGGCGGACGTTGTGGCAGGTGCTCGTGCCGCCGGCCCGGCCGGCGCTGGTGACGTTGGTCGTGCTGGTGTTCATGTGGACGTGGAACGAGTTCCTGATCCCGTTGGTGATGGTGACGAGCGAGTCGCTGCGGACCGCGCCGCTGGGCCTGGCGTTCTTCTCCGGTCAGTACACGTCCGGCTTCACGCTGCTGGCCGCGGGCGCGGTGATCGTCGGTACGCCGGTCGTCCTCGTCTACGCGTTCCTGCAGCGGCACTTCATCGCCGGCATGCTGGAAGGCGCCGTCCGGGAGTGATCAATCCTCGGCCGTCCTGCCCGGCTCCTCCCGGCGCAAGGTGTCCGCGATGATCTCGCGGGCGGCATCGGCCGTCAGTGGCGGATCGTCAGCCATCCACCGGAGGTAGGGGCTGGCAGCTCTTCACCAGCGGTGCGTGCAGCCGCTCGGCGAGCACGCGGCGCTGGGTCGGCCGCGCCTCGGTCTGGCGGCGCAGGCCTGCCTCGGTGAGCCGGACGTTGACGGCGCGACGGTCCTCGGGGCACATGTGCCGCTCGACCAGGCCGGCGGTCTCCAGCCGGCCGATCACCCGGGACAGCGCGCTCTGGCTGAGGTGGACCGACTTCGCGATCGTCTGCACCTTCGCGGACTGCTCGGGCAGCTCGGCGAGCCGCTCGAGCACCTCGTACTCACTCATGCCCAGCTCGTGCCCGGCCTGCAGGGCCCGGTCGAGCGCGCAGGTCAGGTCGGCGTGGCGGGCCAGCAGCTCACGCCATTCCCGGACGTCGGCGCTGACGTCGGCGCTGGTCCCACCAGGACCGGCGCTGACCTTCGTGGCGGTCATGGAGGCGACGTTATCATGCAGGCGCAATGTATGCAAACACATTTAATGCCTAGACAATAGATGCGCATGCATGGAATAGTCTCCGCTCGTGACACAGACAACGCACACCACATCAGCGCCACGCATGACCTGGGACGCGCGCCTCTGGGGCGCTCTTCTGGTGGTCTGCGGCGTGATCTTCCTCGACGGCCTGGACGTGTCCATGGTCGGCATGTCCCTGCCGTCCATCGGCGCCGACCTGGGCGTCCCGCTCTCTTCCCTCCAGTGGGTCGTCACCGGCTACGTACTCGGGTACGGCGGCCTGCTGCTGCTCGGCGGACGGGCCGCCGACCTGCTCGGCCGCCGCCGGGTGTTTTTGATCGCCCTCGCGGTGTTCGCCGTGGTCTCGATGCTGAGCTCGCTGGCCACCAGTCCCGAACTGCTCATCGCGGCGCGGTTCGTCAAGGGCGTCTCCGCCGCGTTCACCGCACCGGCCGCGCTCTCCATCATCACCACGACCTTCCACGAGGGCCCGGACCGCAACCGCGCCCTCAGCATCTTCACCACCTGCGCCGCCAGCGGCTTCTCGATGGGGCTGATCCTCGGCGGCGCGCTGACCGAGGTCGGCTGGCGCTGGACCTTCCTGATGCCCGGCCCGGTCGCCCTGATCGTGCTGCTGTTCGCGATCAAGCTGATCCCGAACAGCCCGCGCGACAACGCAGCCGGCGGCTACGACATCCCCGGCGCGATCACCGTGACGGCCGGCATGCTGGCGCTGGTGTACGCCGTCGTCGGGGCGGAACACACCGGCTGGGTGTCCTTCCAGACCATCGGGACGTTCACGCTGGCCGTCGTACTGCTGGCGTCGTTCGTCGTCATCGAACTCCGGTCGAAGCACCCGCTGGTCCGGCTCGGTATCCTGCGCAACGCGTCGCTGCGGCGGGCGAACCTGGCCGTCCTGACCGTCTTCGGCGCGTACGTCGCCTTCCAGCTGATCGGCACGCTCTACCTGCAGAACCTGCTCGGCTGGTCGTCGTTCGAGACCGCCCTCGCCTTCCTGCCGGCCGGCCTGCTGGTGGCGACGCTGTCGCCGAACGCGGGCAAGCTGGCCGACCGGATCGGCACCGAGACGATGATCGTCGCCGCGATGGCGCTGTTCGTCGCCGGGTACGCGCTGTCGCTGCGGATCGGGCCGGAGTCGGCGTACTTCTCGACCGTGTTCCCGACCATCATGCTGATCGGCCTCGGGTTCGCGATCGGCTTCCCGGCGCTCAACATCCAGGCGGTGTCCGGTGTCCCGGACCACGAGCAGGGGCTGGCTTCGGGGCTGTTCAACACCGCCAACCAGGTCGGTGGGGCGGTCGTCCTCGCGATCGTGACCGCAGTGATCAGCAGCCAGTCGGTCGGTGTGACCACGGCGGCCGGGATGCTCTCGGCGTACAAGCCGGGGCTCGCGGTGGTGACCGGGATCTCCGCGCTCGGTCTGGTGATCGCCCTCACCGGTCTGCGCGGTCTGCGGGCCCGGCGGGAGGCCGAAGCGGTCGAGGCCGCCGAGCTGGCCGCCGTACAGAAGGAACTGGCCGAGGAGGAGATGTCCCCGGCCGCGTGACAACAACCAGCCCTCTCGGGCTGTGCGGTTGATAGAGAACAGGCAGTGCGGGCCGCGGGGTGGCCCGCACTGCTGTCTGTTCAGGGTGGGTTCACGGTGGTTCGGGGCGATCCCCGATTGGTTTCGGACCTTCGGGGTGCTGGACTGGTCGCATGAGCAACCAGAGCGACTACGACCGGCGGGTCAAGGACATCCTGGACCGGGTCGCCAAGGGTCACCTGTCCACTGCGGAAGGCGCGACGCTGATCGCCGCCATCCAGCCGGCGGCTTCGGCCGAAGCGGGTGACACGAATACTCCGGTCGACGGTCCGGTCGCGCAGGAGCCGGCTGCCGAAAGGGCGGCGGGTAGGACCGGCTGGCCCGCGGCGGACGACCTGCCGTCGCCTTCGGTCTGGGCGGACGCGGTCGACGACCCGGACGCTGCCGGCACACGTGCGGGCCGGCACGCCGCCGCCGGGTCGAGCCCGGCTACCGAGTCGAGCCCGACCGTAGAGCCTGGTGCGGGCGCGGAACCGAGGGCGACCGCGGAGCCGACCGCCGGCGCTGAGCCGACGCCTGTCGCCGAGCCGGTCGGGGCGCAGGACGGTGTTCAGGACAGTGTTGTCGACGAGGCGCCTGCCGAGGCCGAGGAGGCCGAGGAGGCCGAGGAGGCCGAGGAGGCCGAGGAGGAGCACAGCAACGTGCCGATGCCGGCGGGTGTCCAGCGGGTGACGGTACGGGCGATCGGACGCCGGGTCCGCCTGATCGGCGAACCCGCAATCAATGGCGTCGCGGTGGACGGTCCGCACGTGATCAAGCGGGACGGCGACACCCTCGCGATCAGCAGCGAGGGCGACATGGGCGTCTCGATCGACGGGTTCAGCATGCTGCGCAACCCGACCAACCTGAAATCGCACGTGAACGGTCTGGCGAAGGAGCTGTGGATCCGGGTGAACCCGAGCCTCCACGTCGAGGTCGAGGTCACCGGCGGCAGCGTCCACGCCGAGCGTCTGCCCGGGCTCACCCGGGTCCGCGTCACCGCCGGAACCGCGAAGGTCACCGACGTGGCCGGCCCGATCGACCTGCTCGTCCAGGCGGGTTCGGCGAACTTGGACGCCCAGATCACCAAGGGCCGTTCCCGGGTGCGCGTCGAGTCCGGCGCCGCCAACGTCAACCTCCGCCGCGGCTCCGACGTCCGCGTGCACACTGAGTCCCAGCTCGGCCGCGTCTCCTGGGCCGGCGCCGTCACCGGCCAGTCCAAGGACGTGGAGATCGGCCGCGGCCGAGCCGCCCTCGACGTCGAGGTCCTGGTGGGCACCGCCCAGATCGTCTCCGACTGACACCTCGCCAACCGTCCGCCACCCCACGCCAACTGTCGGTGCCTTGAACACCTGGCGGGGGCGCTGCACAGGAAATAACCTGTTCAGGCTCCCCGCCAGGTGGGTTCAGCCCCGGCGTTCGGACGGGCTGGGGACCGTCCGCAGGGTGCGGAAGGGGGAGAGGTAGAGGAAGGCCGTGCCGGCGAGGGAGGACAGGCCGGCTATCCACAGGGTGGCGTAGAGGCCGAAGGTGGTGCCCAGGGTGCCGCCGAGCAGGCTGCCCAGGGGAGCGGCGCCCCAGCTTACGAAGCTCATGGTTGCGCCGACCCGTCCCTGGAGTTCCGGCGGGCACACTCGTTGCCGGGTACTGACCTGCAGGATGTAGCTGACGATGATGCAGAATCCGGCCAGCAGCGTGGCGACGACGTACCAGCTGACCCGCCAGCCTGGTGCGGTCAACGGCTGAAGGGTGAAGGCGACGCCGATGCCCGTCGAGGACAGCAGCAGCGTGCGGGCGTCGCCGTACCGGTTGCTGATCCGCTCGGTGACCGCGGACGCGACGATCGCGCCGGCCAGGCCGATCATGCTCAGCAGGCCGATGGTGCTCGGCTGCAGGTGGATCTCGCGGACCAGGAAGACGATCATCACCGCTCCGGCCGCCGCCTGGAACAGCATCGTCGTCGCGGTGTTCAGCGCGATCGGGCGCAGCAGTGGGTGCCGGAACACGTACCGCATACCTTCGGCGATCTCCCGGCGCAGGTTCGGCCGTTCCGGTCTGGCCGGCCGGGGTTCCGGCGTACGGATCGAGCGGAGCCAGATCGCGGACCACAGGAAGCTCAGGGCGTCCACGCCGATCGTGACCGCCGCGCCGATCCACTGGACGAGCACGCCGCCGGCGCCCGCACCGAGGACGGCGGCGACGGAGTGGTTGGCGGCCAGCTTGGCGTTCGCCGGCAGGAGCTGGTCCGGCTGCAGCAGCCGCGGTGGGTAGGAGCTGTGCGCCACGTCGAAGAGCACCGTCAGGATCCCGGCCAGCACGAGAACGACGTACAGCTGCGTGAGAGTCAGTACGCCGAACACCGCGGCGAGCGGGATCGAGCCGAAGAGCACTGCCCGCCCCAGATCGGCGAACACCAGGACCGGCAGGCAGCGGACCCGGTCGACCCAGGCGCCGGCGAACAGACCGAGCAACAACCAGGCGGCCGTCTCGCAGGTGCGCAGCAACGAGACCTCGAACGTGGTCGCGTCCAGGGCGAGGAGGGCGAGCAGCGGGAACGCGATCATGCTCAGCCGGGCGCCGAGCTGGCTGAGCAGGTCCGCAATCCAGAGTCGGCGGAAGTCGGGGTGACCGAGGATGCTCCGGCTGGACGTCATACGGGGACGGTAGAGGCGTAGTTGAGCGGTGTCGACTCAACTGTCAACAAAGTTGAGTCGGTCTCACTCAACTTCACGCTCAGGGTTCACTCAGGGATAAAAACCCTCGAAAACTGTCGGCAGCCTCCGCGAGGATGATGGCCTGCGTCACAGTGAGAAGGGGGACGTGCGGAATGGCTGCAATCGAGGCGACCGGCCTCGTGAAGACGTTCAGATCCAGGAAGAACACGGTGAAGGCACTCGACGGCATCGACCTCGAGGTGCCGGAGGGGAGCGTTCTCGGCCTGCTCGGGCCGAACGGTGCGGGCAAGACCACCACGGTCCGGATCCTGACCACACTGATGGAGCCCGAGGAGGGCTCGGCCCGCGTGCTTGGACACGACGTGGTGACGGAGGCGGACACGGTCCGCTCGCTGGTCGGCCTGTCCGGTCAGTACGCCGCGGTCGACGAGCTGCTCACCGGCCGGGAGAACCTGTGGATGTTCGGCCGGCTGTACCGGCTGGGCAGTCAGCAGGCGAAGCAGCGGGCCGAGGAGCTGCTGGAGATCTTCGACCTGACCGAGGCGGCGGACCGGATCCTGAAGACGTACTCCGGCGGCATGCGCCGCCGGCTGGACCTGGCCGGTTCGCTGATCGCGCACCCGAAGGTGCTGTTCCTGGACGAGCCGACGACCGGGCTCGACCCGCGCAGCCGGCTCGACCTGTGGCAGATCATCCGCGACCGGGTCAGCGAAGGGGTCACGATCCTGCTGACCACCCAATACCTGGAGGAGGCCGACGAGCTGGCCGACAGCATCGCGGTGGTCGACCACGGCTCGGTCATCGCCCGCGGTACGGCGGACGAGCTCAAGGCGAAGGTGGGCGGCGAGCGGATCGAGGTCGTCGTCCACGACCCGGAGGAGACCGGTCGCGCGCTCGAGCTGCTCACCGGGGCGCTCGGAATCAGCGACCCGGACGCCACCACGATGGACCAGCACAGCCGGCGGATCACGGTGCCGGCGCCGGGCGGGTCGAGCACGCTGGTCGACGTCATCCGCACGCTGGACGGGGCCGGCATCCGCATCGCCGACATCGGGCTGCGGCGGCCGACGCTGGACGACGTGTTCCTCACCCTCACCGGGCACGAGGCCGAGCAGAAGGAGGAGCTGGTATGACCGCGGTCGTCGGGCGTACGCCGGGTGACACGCCGGCGCGGGCGAACCCGGTCGGCCGGGCGGTGACGGATGCGGGGGTGCTGGCGTGGCGGAGCCTGAAGCGGATCCCGCGGACGCCGGACATGCTGATCTACGCGACCATCCAGCCGATCATGTTCGTGCTGCTGTTCGCCTACGTGTTCGGCAACGCGATCCCGATCCCGGGGTTCCCGGGCGCACGGGCGTACCGGGAGTTCCTGATGTCCGGGATCTTCGCCCAGACGATGGCGTTCGCGGTGGCCTCGGCGAGTGTCGGCCTGGCCGACGACATGTCGAAGGGGCTGATCGACCGGTTCCGGTCGCTGCCGATGGCGCGGTCCGGGGTGATCGCCGGGCGGGTGATCGGCGACCTGGTGTTCAACGCGTTCGTGATGGTCGTGATGGTGATCTGCGGGTTCGTCGTCGGCTGGCGCTGGCACAACGGGTTCGGCCAGGCCCTGGCGGCGTTCGGGATCCTGCTGCTGTTCGCGTTCGCGATGCTCTGGGTGGGCGCGCTGATCGGCCTGTCGGTCGGCGGTCCGGAGGTGGCGGCGTCGGCGGGCCTGATCTGGCTCTTCCCGCTGACCTTCCTGTCCAACGCCTTCGTGCCGACGCCGAACCTGCCGAGCGGTCTGCAACCGGTGGCGGAGTGGAACCCGATCTCCTCCATCGTCGCCGCCTGCCGGCATCTGTTCGGCAACCCGTCGCCGTTCGCCAGCCCCGACGGCTTCCCGGCGCAGCACCCGGTCTGGCTGTCGCTGATCTGGTGCGCTGCCATCATCGCGATCTTCGCCCCGCTCGCAGTACGCAAGTACCGCAGCGCAACCAGTCACTGAGCCATCGCACCTGGCGGCCGGACGACGCATGTTCGGCCGCCACCGGGTGCGGACCAGGCCACTGCTTTCGAGATCACTCGGCGTACAGCCGGGAATCGCCCCACGCGACAGCGCCCGCGCCCAGCAACTGCCTTGCTGGTGATCGGGACGGCCTCCAGCTCGAGGGCGTCGGCCTGGTTGAGGTCCACCTGCAGGGAATGCGGCTGGTACTTGCCGAGAACGACGGGTTCGGTCGCGGTCCGGCTTGTGCCGTCGGTGACGTACGCGGTGAACTTGACCTTCAGCGTCGCGTCCGGGCTCTTGTCGGTCAGCCCGATCACGGCGCTGAACCGCTGATACCTGCGGCCGAGATTCCAGGTCGCCGAGATCGTTCGGCTGCAGACCCCGATGTTCCGGTAGAGCCCGTCGCCGAACTCCTGTGCGTGAATCGCGAACGGCCCCTTGTCCATCCGGCCGGTGATCGGCCGCAGATCCGCGACGCTGTCGCCTGCCGTCCCGATGCCGTTGTCCGTGCCGGTGTTCGTGCCGGTGTCCGTGCCGGTGTCCGTGCCGGTGGTGACGCCGCCGGTCGCCGACGCGCTCGGCGTCACGGTGACCGTGGTCGTCGTGGTGACGGTCGGGCCGGGCGCTACCCCTGCTTGATCGTCGGGCATCGTGCGGCCGTTACAGGACGCCACGAGGCGGTCAGCCGGCGGTGAGGTCGCGGTGACGGTACGGCGGATCGCCGGCCGGACGTGTCCGGTGGTCCGCAGGAAAATGCGAAGCGCCCCGGTGGGGTCCACCGGGGCGCTCGAGCTGTGGTGGGTCAGCCGGTGAAGGGTTCGGCAGCGACGATCTCGACCGTCACGTCCTTGCCGTTCGGCGCCTCGTAGGTCGCCTTGTCGCCCTTCTTCTTGCCGAGGATCGCGGATCCCAGCGGGGACTGCGGCGAGTACACGTCGATGTCGACCGACGCGTCCAGGGCGAGCAACTCGCGGGAGCCGAGCAGGAAGGTCTCGACGTCGTCGTCACCGGCGAACTTGATCGACACCTTCATCCCCGGCCCGATCTTGGCGCCGGCCTTCGGGGTTTCCCCGACCCGGGCGCGGCGCAGCATGTCCTCGAGCTGCCGGATCCGCGCCTCGATCTTGCCCTGCTCGTCCTTCGCGGCGTGGTAGCCGCCGTTCTCCTTGAGGTCGCCCTCGTCCCTGGCCTCGCTGATCCGCTGCGTGATCTCGGCACGGGCGGGGCCCTTGAGGTGCTCGAGCTCGGACTTCAGCTGGTCGTAACCATCCTGCGTCAGCCAGACAACGCTGTCCTCTTCGATCCTCTGCGTCACGGGCTGCTCCTTGTGTCGGTGGGATGGGCAGAAAATGCTTCTGGCCGCCGTCGTCGACGGCGACCAATCCACTGAGCGTAGCAAGTTACGGCGCGGAACCCCACAGTTCTTTGCCGCCGCAACCACGGGGAAATCGCTTGCCGGGCAGTTTTTCCATATCGTGAACAGTTCTGCGGCAATCGGTTGCCACCACAGCCGGGAGACACCTGACCTGGGGTTCCGGCGTACCGCGGCAGTTGTCAGTGCGGCCGGGGATTGTCCGGGGTGGTGCAACCGATCAATACCACCGAGGTGGCCGCCCGCTGGGTGGTGAGCGTCGCGGGCACCGTCTGGTGGCGCGGGGAATCGGCAGGCACGGTGATTGTCAGTTCGCCGACGATGGAGAAGTCCGCGGCCTTCGCCTGCAGGCGGCAACTCGCCTCGGTGGATTCGCTCTTGTCGACCTCGATGGTCGCCTTGACCGACGTCGGCGAGGTGATCTCGAACCCGATCAGCCGCGAGGTCACCGGCGGTGTCGACTGCACGAACGCCGCCCACACCAGCCACGCCAGCCCCACCGCGACGATCACCGCCACCACGCCGATCACCACCGGCCGCCGCGACCGCCCACTCCGCCCGTACCTGGCGTCGAGATCCGACATGTCCCCGCCGGCCGTGGCGGCGTCGTCCGGCGTGGTCGGGTCCGCGCCGGGACGTGGGGTCGCGCCGGTGGTGGAGGGCGGCCGGCTGGCCGGGGTCGGGTCAGTCAAGGGAAGTCCAGGGGGTCGGTCGTGAGAGTGGGCCGGGCTTGGAGGACCATTGTGTCTTGTGAGTGGAGATCTTCGGTTGCTGCATGTGCATGCCCACCCCGATGACGAGTCGAGCAAAGGAGCCGCGTCGACGGCTCGGTACGTCGCCGAAGGCGTCGAGGTCCTGGTGGCCACGTGCACCGGCGGGGAACGCGGATCGATCCTGAATCCGAAGATGGACCGGCCCGACGTGCTCGAGAACATCACCGAGATCCGCCGCAAGGAGATGGACGCGGCCCGCGAGATCCTCGGCATCCGGCAGGAGTGGCTGGGCTGGGTCGACTCCGGGTTTCCCGAAGGCGACCCGCTGCCGCCGCTGCCGGAGGGCTGCTTCGCCGCGCAGAAGGTGGAGGACGCGGCCGCTCCGCTGGTGAAGCTGATCCGCGAGTTCCGTCCGCAGGTCGTCACCACGTACGACGAGAACGGCGGCTACCCGCACCCTGACCACGTGATGTGCCACCAGATCACCGTGGCCGCGTTCGAGGCGGCCGGTGACAAGGACGCCTACCCGGAGCTCGGCGAACCGTGGCAGCCGCTGAAGCTGTACTACCACCACACCTTCCACTACGAGCGGATGAAGGCGCTGCACGACGGGATGGTCGCGCGCGGCCTGGAGTCGCCGTACGCCGAACGCCTGAAGGACTGGAAGCCGGACCCGGAGAACGAACGCCGGATCACCACCCGGGTGGAGTGCGCCCAGTACTTCGTCACCCGGGACAAGGCCCTGCTGGCCCACGCCACCCAGATCGATCCGGACGGCGCCTGGTTCGCGGTACCGCTGGAGGTGCACCAGGAGGCGTGGCCGACGGAGGACTACGAGCTGGCGCGCAGCCTGGTCGAGTCCGAACTGCCCGAGGACGACCTGTTCGCGGGGCTGCGCTGACGGCGGGCGCGGGACAGTGAGAGACTGGTGGCGTGACAGCGATGACCACCCTTGTGACGACCGAGATCGACCCGAACTCGGTGCGCCCCGGCTGGGTCGCGCTGCTGATCGTGCTCGCGCTCGGTGCCGCCATGGTGCTGCTGATGCGCAACATGGGCAAGCAGTTGAAGAAGATCGACTTCGGCGACCCCGATGCTGCGCGCGACCGAGCACCGTCCGACGCCCCAGCGAGCGCGAACAGCTCACCGGACCCGGCTGGCGATGCCGATCCGAAGGCGGCGGCCGCCCCGGCGAAGGATGACGCCGGCGAGTCGGCGGACAGTGAGACGAAGCACCACTCGCAGCCCTGAGACCTGATCGGTGCCGGGCACCCTCATCACGAGATGGTGTCGGACTGGGCAGCCCACCTCCGGCTGACCCTATAGTGACTCGCGTGCTGAATCGTGCCGAGGCCAGGACGACCCTGTGACCGCGACCCGCGCCGCCCGCCACCGCATGCCCGGACGGCTGGTCGCGGGTGGCGCGGGTGCGGTCGTCGTCGCCTCGATCGCCCTGGTGATCGCCCTGTTCGCGGCCGGCAGCGAACCGCGGGACATCGGCGGGATCGGTGGCCCGAGCCTGTTCGTCGGCTGGCTGCTGCCGTTCTTCCGGCTGATCTCGGCGCTCGCGACCGTCGGCTGCGCGGGTGCTCTGCTGGCCGCGGTCGTCCTGCTCCGGATCGAAGGCGGGCCGCTGGGTGTCCAAGGCCGGCGTGCGGTGCGCGACGCGAGCAACTCGGCGATCATCTGGGCGGTCTGTGCGTTCGCCGGCGCGGTCGTCACCGCCGCGGTCCTGCTCGACACCCCGGTCGACCTGCTCCGCCTGCGGCTCGACGACGCGCTCGGCGTACCGGAGGTCAAGGCGCTGCTGATCACCGGCATCCTGGTGGTCGCGCTGGCCATCGGCATCCGACGGGTGCAGACGTCGTCGGCGGCCGGGCTCGGCGTGGTCGTCGCCATCACCGCTCTGATCCCGACCGCGGTCACGGCCTACCCGCGCAACGAGTCGTACGTGGTCCTCGCCGGCGCGGCCCTGGTTTTCCACGTCATCGCCGCGACCACCTGGATCGGCGGGCTCGCGGGCCTGGTCCGGTACGGCCGGGCCAGCCGTAGCGGGCTGCCGATCGTGCTCGAGCGGTTCAGCCAGGTCGCGGTGATCTCCTCGGTCACCGTGCTGCTGAGCGGTCTGATCAGCGCGGCCGGCCGGCTTGCGGCAAGGGGCGGTGGCTGGGACGGCGCCCTCGATGCCGTCACCGCGGACTCGTACGGCGCCCTCCTGCTGGCCAAGGCCGCCGTGTTCGTGATCCTGATCGTCGCCGGCGCGCTGCAGCGCCGCCGGGCCATCGGCGACCTGGTCCAGAGCGGCCGCGGCTTCTGGCAGCTCGTCGGCTTCGAGCTGTTCGTCATGGCCCTGACCCTGGGCCTGTCGGTCGCCTTGTCGCAGACGGCATAACGTGGGGGTATGGCGCCCGTTAACGAGCTAGGCCGGAGCACGAGTCCGTACCTGCGGCAGCATGCCGACAACCCGGTGGCCTGGCGGGAGTGGTCGCCGGAGGCGTTGCGCGAGGCGCGGGAGCGGGACGTGCCGGTATTCCTGTCGGTCGGGTACTCCGCCTGTCACTGGTGTCACGTGATGGCGCACGAGTCGTTCGAGGACGAGGCGACGGCGGCGTACCTGAACGAGCACTTCGTCAGCATCAAGGTGGATCGCGAGGAGCGTCCGGACGTGGACGCGATCTACATGTCCGCGACGGTGGCGATGACCGGGCACGGCGGCTGGCCGATGTCGGTGTTCCTGACGCCGGACGCCGAACCGTTCTTCTGCGGCACGTACTTCCCGGCCGAGCCGCGCGCCGGGATGGCGTCGTTCCGGCAGGTGCTCGAGTCCCTGGTCGACGCCTGGCGGACCAAGCGCGACCAGATCGGCGGCATCGGCCGACGGGTGGTCGAGCAGCTCGGCGCGCACCAGGTCCAGCAGGGCGGGGCGATCGACCTGGACCGGGCGGCCGCGCTGCTGAAGGTCGACTTCGACCCGGTGGACGCCGGGTTCGGCGCGGCGCCGAAGTTCCCGCCGTCGATGGTGCTCGACTTCCTGCTGCGGCACCACCGCCGGACGGGTTCCGGGGACGCGCTGGCCATGGTCGCGGCGACCTGCGACCGGATGGCCCGCGGCGGCATGTACGACCAGTTGGCCGGCGGCTTCGCGCGCTACTCGGTCGACGGGCAATGGATCGTGCCGCACTTCGAGAAGATGTTGTACGACAACGCCCTGCTGCTCGACGTGTACACGCACTGGTGGATTCTCGGTGAGGACCCGCTGGCCAAGCGGATCGCCGAGGAGACCGCCGACTTCCTGCTCGCCGAGCTGCGCACCGGCGAGGGCGGTTTCGCGTCCGCGCTCGACGCGGACACGGAAGGGGAGGAGGGCAAGTACTACGTCTGGACGCCGGACCAGCTCCGCGAGGTGCTCGACGCGGACGACGCCGCCTGGGTCGTCGACCTCTGCGACGTCACCGGCACGTTCGAGCACGGCTCGTCCGTCCTGCAGCTCCGCCGGGACCCGGACGACCCCGACCGCTGGCAACGCGTCCGCGCGAGTCTCCGGCAAGCCCGGAGCCGTCGCACCTACCCCGGCCGTGACGACAAGGTCGTTGCCGCGTGGAACGGTCTCGCCATCACCGCGCTCGCCCGCGCCGGCGTGATCCTCGACCGGCCCGAGTACGTCGAAGCAGCGGAGGCGGCGGCCAGATTGGTCCGGGACATCCACCTCGACGACACCGGCCGGCTCCACCGCACGTCCCGTGACGGAGTGGTCGGCACCGCTCACGGTGTGCTCGAGGACTACGCGGCATACGCCCAGGCCTGTCTCACTCTGCTGGGTGTCACCGGCAACGTCGAGTGGTACGAGACCGCACGCGGCCTGCTCGACCGGACGCTCGAGCAATTCGTTGCCGATGGCTCCTACTTCGACACCGCGGCCGACGCCGAGGAACTGGTCTGGCGTCCGCAGGACCCGACCGACAACGCCAGCCCGGCCGGCGTGAGCCTCGCGGCGGAAGCGTTCACGACGATGGCGAGCCTGACCGGATCAGTCCGGTACGAGACCGCCGCGGAGCAAGCGCTGACGGCCTCCGCGACGATCGCCGCGCGGGCGCCCCGGTTCGCCGGGCGGGCGCTGGCCGTCGCCGAGACGGTCGCCTCCGGCCCGCTGGAGATCGCAATCGCCGGCGCGTCCCCCGAACTGCTCAGGACCGCCCTCCGAACGGCTCCCTGGGGTACGGCGATCGTCCACGGCCCGCCCGGTCTCGCCGTGCCGCTGATGGACGGCCGTGTCCTGGTCGACGGGCGGCCGGCGGCGTACGTCTGTCAGAAGTTCACCTGCGGGCTTCCGGTCGTGTTGCCGGAAGACCTTCGCCGGGCGTTGACGCCGGCCGACTGACAACGACGGCGGTGCGGGTTTTCCCTGCCGTTTCGCGAGAATCCCTTGACTCCCGGCCCTGCGGGGACGAGAGTCCTCCCTCAGCCGGATGTAACAGAACTCGCATGTCCTGACACACAGTGTCACAACAGAGGCAGTGACACTGCTGGGCCAAACTGCGTCCGGCGTCCCCAACTGAATTGGTCGCTGCGCCCAAACAGCGACCGCACCGTGAGGAGATGTTGTCTTGAAACGACTGACATCAGCAGGGGCGGTGGCCATCGCCGCGGCAGCAGGACTCGCCGCCGCGATCACCGGCTCGCCCGCGGGAGCCGCTGATCGTGCGGCTCCGCTTCCGGCGTCCGGCTTCGACCAGCCGGCCGCGGTCCAGGCAGAACAGGCGCTGACCGCGCAGACGGCCGCAACTCTCGGGCTCGCGAGTGGTGAGGTGCTCAAGGTCCGCGACGTCGTGAAGGACCCGGACGGCACCGAGTACGTTCGCTACGACCGGACCTACAACGGCCTGCCGGTCGTCGGCGGCGACCTGATCGTCAAACGCAAGGGCGAGGCGATCCGCCAGGTGACCTACAACCGTGGCGCCAAGTCCGTCGGTGTCGCGACCCAGCCGACCCTGCCCCGGTCGGCCGCGCTCGCCACCGCCGCCAGGGCCGCCGAGTTCAAGGCCACCGGAAACAAGGGTTCGCTGGTCGTGTTCGTCACCGAGGCGAAGCCCGTGCTCGCCTACGACGTCGTCACCACCGGGGTGAAGGCGGACCAGACCCCGTCCGTCCTGCACTCCTACATCGACGCCAAGACCGGTGCGGTGCTGGCCCAGACCGACGAGATCAAGACCGGTACCGGAAACTCGATGTACTCCGGCACCGTCAGCATCGGCACGTCGGGCAGTTACACGATGAGCGACCCGAGCCGCGGCGGCAACCACACCACCGACCTCAACGGTGCGACCTCCGGCTCCGGTACGACCTTCACCGACCCCGACGACACCTGGGGCAACGGCGCCACCTCGAACCGCCAGACCGCCGGCGTGGACGCGCACTACGGCGCCCAGCTGACCTGGGACTACTACAAGAACGTCCACGGCCGGAACGGCATCTGGAACAACGGCCAGGGCTCGCGTTCCCGGGTGCACTACGGCAACGCCTACGTGAACGCGTTCTGGGACGGTTCCCAGATGACGTACGGCGACGGCGCCGGCAACGCCCGTCCGCTGACCAGCATCGACGTGGCCGGCCACGAGATGAGCCACGGTGTCACCGAGGCGACCGCCAACCTGAACTACTTCGGCGACGCGGGCGGCCTGAACGAGTCCACCTCGGACATCTTCGGCACCGCGACCGAGTTCTCCGCGAACAACTCGTCCGACCCGGGTGACTACCTGATCGGCGAGAAGATCAACATCAACGGCAACGGCACCCCGCTGCGCTACATGGACAAGCCGTCGAAGGACGGCCGCAGCTACGACTGCTGGAGCAGCGCGGTCGGCGGGGCGGACCCGCACTACTCGTCCGGTCCGCTCAACCACTGGTTCTACCTGGCCTCCGAGGGCACCGGCAGCAAGGTGATCGGGGGAGTGACGCACAGCAGTACCGCCTGCAACGGTGCCACCATCACCGGCGTCGGCCGCGACGTGGCCGCCAAGGTCTGGTACCGAACGCTGAGCACCAAGCTCAGCTCTGGCAGCACCTACAAGGACGCGCGCGAAGGCGCGATCAACTCGGCCAAGGAGCTGTACGGCGCCGACTCGGCCCAGTGCAAGGGCATCGAGGCCGCGTTCAACGGCATCTCCGTCCCGGCCGGTGCGGCGGCCTGCGGCGGTGGCACCGACCCGGAACCGCCGACCGGTGACAACCTGCTGCTGAACCCGGGCTTCGAGTCCGGTGCGGTGAACTGGACCGGCACCTCCGGCCCGATCACCGACAACAGCGGGCGTCCGGCCCGGACCGGCACCTGGAAGCTGTGGCTCGGCGGCAATGGCCGGACCTCGACGGAAACCATCTCCCAGCAGGTGGCGATCCCGGCGTCGGCGACTACCGCCACGCTGTCGTTCTGGATCCGGATCGACACTTCCGAGACGACGAGGTCCACCGTGTACGACCGGGCCAGGATTCAGATCGTCGACGGAGGGACCACGACGACGCTGGCGACGTACTCGAACCTGAACCAGAACGCGACGTACACCCTGAAGACGTTCGATGTGACCGCATTCAAGGGTAGGACGATCTCCGTGCGGTTCTTGATGAACGAGGATTCGTCGCTGCAGACCAGCTTCGTGGTCGACGACACGTCGTTGGCGACAAGCTGACCGTCCGGGGCGCGTGCGGCCTCCGCCCGAGCCCGCGCGCCCCGGATCTCTTCTTCTTTGTTGTTGAGGCCAAAGGAGAGAACCATGCGTACGTCCCTGTACTCCGGGCTCGGCGTCGTCCTCGTCGCCGGTGCGTTGCTCGTCCCGGGCGACGTGGCCGGCGCGGCCGAGTCCCCGGACATCTCGGTCACCAATGCCAAGGCGCACCTCGACCAGTTCCAGTCGATCGCCACCAGCAACGGCGGCAACCGCGCCACCGGCCGCCCCGGTTACAAGGCCTCCGCCGACTGGGTGAAGGCGAAGCTCGACGCGGCCGGCTACACCACCACCCTGCAGTCCTTCTCCACCTCGGCGGGTACGTCGTACAACGTGATCGCCGAGTGGCCGCACGGCGACGCGAACCACGTCGTGATGGCCGGCTCCCACCTGGACTCGGTCAGTTCGGGTCCCGGGATCAACGACAACGGCTCAGGCAGCGCCGGCGTACTCGAAACCGCCCTCGCTTACGCTGCCAGCGGCCAGACCCCCAGGAACCGGTTGAGGTTCGGCTTCTGGGGCGCGGAGGAGCTCGGGCTGGTCGGCTCGAGGTACTACGTCAGCAACCTGCCGACGGCCGAGCGCGACAGGATCGAGCTGTACCTGAACTTCGACATGATCGGCTCGCCGAACCCGGGCTACTTCGTGTACGACGACAATCCCGCCGGCGACGGCGCCCGTGACGACCTGGTCGCGTACTTCACCGGCAAGGGCGTGCAGACGGAGCTCATCGACGTCCAGGGCCGGTCCGACCACGCGGCCTTCCGGTCGCTCGGAATCCCGACCGCGGGCACGTTCTCCGGCGCCGAGGCGACGAAGACGTCCGCCCAGGCGGCGAAGTGGGGTGGTACGGCGGGGCAGGCGTTCGACCGGTGTTACCACCGTTCCTGCGACACCGTCAGCAACATCGACCTGACCTCGCTGGACCGGCAGATCGATGCCATCGGCCACATGATGTGGAACTACGCCCAGAAGGACTACAGCGGCGACCCGCCCGCCGGTGGCAACCTGCTGCAGAACCCCGGCTTCGAATCGGGTGCGGTGAGCTGGACCGGCACGACCGGCGTGATCACCAGCAACACCGGGCGTCCGGCCCGGACCGGCAGCTGGAAGGCGTGGCTGCAGGGCAACGGCCGGACCACGACCGAGAGCCTCGGTCAGTCGGTGACTGTCCCGGCGACCGCGACCGCCGCGTCACTGTCGCTGTGGATCCGGATCGACACCGCGGAGACGACCACCCGGACGCCGTACGACACGGTCAAGGTGCAGGTCGTCGACGGCTCCACGACCACCACGCTGGCGACGTACTCGAACCTGGACAGCACCTCGTCGTACGTCCAGAAGACGCTGAACGTCCTTGCCCACAAGGGAAAGACGGTCACCGTCCGGTTCGTCGGCCAGGAGGACTCGTCGTTGCAGACGAGCTTCGTCGTCGACGACGTGGCGGTGCAGGCGAGCTAGCGCACGTCACACGGGCTTGCACAGGTCGCCCGGTGGGATCTTGGCCTCGGTGAGCAGCGTGCTCACCGGGGCCGACATCGGCTTCACCTTCGGTTCCTCCAGCCGGGCGGTCCTCCCGTTGGCAGTGACCGCGACGATCATGTCGTCGGGGTGCCGGACGGTCGGCTTGACGACCGGGAGGGCCGCCCAGTCGACCTGCTGCGCGGCCGCGCTGATGGTCGCCAGCAGGGACGGGTCGAGCTTGCAACGGACCGTCTCCTTGCCGCGTGAGCTCACGGTGGCGACGCCGTCGGTGCCGATCACGACCTTGTCGTCGAACCCGGCGAAGCCACCGGTCCGGGTGACGATGAGCGGCAGGCCGTCACCGGCCGGTGACGACTCCGTCGCGGTGGGCAGCGTCGGCGAGGGCGTACTGGCCGGGGCGGACGGGCTGGACGGCGTACCGCCGGCGCCGTCGGACTCGTTGCCGCAGCCGGTCAGAACGAGTCCCGCGACGGCGGCCACCACTGTGTATCTGCTGAGGTTCCTCACGCACCATGGATACCCGGAGCCGGCGCGTTCGTTGCAGCTGTGACACGACTGAGACCCGGTTGTTAGACCACCGTCGAGACCAGGCTCACCAGCGTCCGGGTGAGCACGACCCGTTGCTCGAGCATGGCCTGGCTGATGTCGTTGCCGGGCTGGGTGATCTGCTCCAGCGGCAGCGCGGTGAAGGTCGCCCGGGCGAGCAGCGAGCCGAGGTAGCCGTACAGGACCTGCTGCTCGGTCGCCGTCATCCCGTCCTCGGCCAGACCGGCCATGAACGCCGTGAGGATCGTCTTGTGGACGACCGGCAGCGCCTCGGGTGCCAACTCGCCGGCGTGTGCGAGCCCGACGAGCAGTTGACCGAGGTCGAACCCGACCGCCTGCGGGCAGTCGAATCCCCAGTCGATCACCACGAACTCGTCCGGTCGCCCCTGGGGCACCAGCAAGTTCTGCGGACTCGCGTCCCCGTGCTGATAGCACTGCGGCAACGCGTCGAGAGCATCCAGTACGGCGGGCAGCCGGTCGGCCAGCGCGAGCAGGTCGTCCCGGAGCCGGTGGTCACCGAGGTGGCAGACGGCGGCCGCGAGCATCGGGTGCCGCCAGGTCTCCGGATCGGCGAGTGCGGGCAGCGCCGACATCGTCACCCGCCCGTTCGTGTAGTTGCGCAGCGCGTAGCCGGGTCGGGTGCGCTTTCCGCGGGGGAGCAGCGGCTCGACCAGGTGCGGCTGCCGGCGGGCCGACAACCGGCCCAGCAGGTACGCCGCGCGCTCGAACCGTTCCATCGGCCAAGGCCCCGGCTCCTGGACGACGTTCTCCATCCAGATGGTGCCGCGATCGTCGTCGTACAGGTCGATCCGGTACGCCTCGGGCAGCCGCATGCCGTCGGGGAGCAGGTCGCCGAGGTCGCTGCGGTGGACCGCGATCTCCAGTTGCCAGGGCAGGTCCTGGATCAAACTCTCCCGGAACGGCTCGGGCACCATGGCGATGAACGGCCAGTGCCGGACCGACTGCAGTTTCTTCACGAAACACGACCACTCGACGATGTACGTGTCCGGGGAACCGGTCGGCAGGGTCGCCGTACCGAAAACGCGCAGCAGGGCCTCGGTGCTCGGCGTACCGATCGGGTAGCTGACCGGCTCGACCCGGACGTCCCGCGGATCGGCCTCCGGGTGGCCGGTCACGGTCCGGACGAGCGCGGTCAGGTCGTCCCCGGTCAGCGCGTCCCGGCCCAGTGGTTCCAGTGCGATGGTCATGCTGTCCCCCCAAACGACGGTTACAGACCATCGTGCGGGAGGATCTTCAGCCAGTCTTCAGGGCCGGCACGGATGCGCCGCTGAGGTCAGCCCGCGCGGTACGTCGCGATACTGACCGCGATGTAGTGGCAGACGAACGCGGCCACGGTGAACGCGTGGAAGATCTCGTGGAAGCCGAACCACCGGGGCGACGGGTTCGGCCGCTTGGTGCCGTAGACGACCGCGCCGATCGAGTACAGTGCGCCGCCGACCGCGATCAGGCTGACGACCGCGGCGCCGCCGTAGTGGTAGAAGTCGCCCATCCAGAAGATCGCCACCCAGCCGAGCGCCAGGTAGATCGGGGTGTAGAGCCAGCGCGGCGCACCCACCCAGAAGATCCGGAACAGGATGCCGAGCAGCGCGCCACCCCAGACCATGCTCAGCAGCAGGACCCGGTCCTTGCCGTGGAGCAGCACCATGCCCAGCGGGGTGTAGGTGCCGGCGATCAGCAGGAAGATGTTGCTGTGGTCGAGCCGGCGCAGGATCGCCTCGCCGGTCGGGCCCCAGTAGAACCGGTGGTAGAGCGCGGAGATGCCGAACAGCAGCATCGAGCCCACGGTGTAGACCGCCGCCGCC
>NZ_SMKR01000138.1 GCF_004348725.1 Kribbella turkmenica | reverse complement strand
CCCCGGCCACGCCGGCCACGCCGGCCACCCGGGCCACCCGGGCCGCATCCCACCACCCGGCGGTCGTTTCAACGGATAACCCTCCGCGGTGCCGGTTCTCCCCCCTGAATCCGGGGGGAGAACCGGCATCTCCAGGGGATATCCGTTGAAACGAACCGGGGCAGGACCCCACGCCGCAGGCTCGCGGCGTGGGGTTTTGTCGGTCCGGCGTGGCACTCTGAGGGGCGATGAACGAGCCCGGGGTGTTGCTGACAGCCCGCGCCATGGTCCTGCACGACCTGGCCGCGCGGGGATTCGACGATGCGGTGATGGTGTCGGTACTCGAGGACGCGGTGGCCGGCCGGCAGTGGTGGCTGGACCAGTGGCCGGACGGCGCCGAGCACATCGCCGGCCTGGTCGCGCAGGACGTCCAGGACCGGCTGGTCGACTCCGGCGTCCGCTGGCCGCGGTGCACCGCGTGCGACGACCTCAACGACCACGAGCTCCGGATCGAGCCCG
The DNA here is from genome assembly GCF_004348725.1 of Kribbella turkmenica. Taxonomy (GTDB): domain Bacteria; phylum Actinomycetota; class Actinomycetes; order Propionibacteriales; family Kribbellaceae; genus Kribbella; species Kribbella turkmenica. The sequence goes on along the minus strand of NZ_SMKR01000138.1, from coordinate 20,451 downwards.
AGCTCGGCCCGGACCCGCACTGGGTCTGCGAACGCGCCGGCATCACGGTCTCCCCGCTCGGCCACCTCACCTGACCGCTCCCCCGGTTCTCACCCGACCCGCCCAGGGCGATACCTGATTGCCCTACATGTAGCCAGACTACTATTGTCTGTCTCCATGATGTCCCTCGCCGTCCTCCGGCTGGTCGCGGTGACCCATGCGGCCGCGATCTGCCTGCAGCCGATCCTCGCGGGCGTCTACCTCAACGGCACCGGCGGCGCGCAACGGATCCATGAACCGGTCGGGCTGGCGGTCGCCGCGGTCGCGACCATCCAGTTGCTGGTAGCAACGATCTGGTGGCGGTCCGGCGGCCGGCTCACGGCACCGCTGGTGTCACTGCTGGTGCTGATCGGCGAGAGCGTCCAGATCGGCATGGGCTACAGCCGTGAGCTGGCTCTGCACCTCCCGCTCGGCATCGCCCTGGTCGGTGCCGTGGTCGGCTTCGCGGTCTGGACCCGTCGTCAGCAGGCGGCGAGCTCATGACCACGAAGGTACTCCGGCCACGCGCATCGCTGTGGACACTCCGGATCACTCTGCTGCTGCACGCCGGGCTGGTGGTCGCCCAGCCGATCCTGGCGGGGTACTTCCTGTCCGGCGAGGTGGACGCGATGGACGCGCACGGCCCGATCGGGTCGACGCTGTGGGTGATCTCGATGCTCCAGTTCGTCGCCGCACTCTTCTACTGGCTGGCCGGCGGCGGCCGGCTCTGGCCGATGCTGGTTACCGCCGTGCTGTTCGTCGCCGAGTTCGTCCAACTGACCTACGGCTACCTGCAGAACTTCGCCGTCCACGTCCCGCTCGGTACGGCGATCGTCGTCACCGTCGTGTGGATGACTGTCTGGTCCTTCCGTCCGGCCGCCCGTCGCGGCCGAAAGGAGCCCTCCCGATGAAGCTGTCCCGCCGGGGTTTCCTGGCCGTCGCCGGCGGCACCGGCGTCGCCCTCACGCTGACCGACTGCGGCCTCGACCCGTCGCCGTCGCAGGCCGGAGAACTGCTGCGCAGCGAGGCCCCGCTGCCCGAACCGTTCCAGGTCCCGCTGCCGATCCCGCCGGTGAAGAAGCCGGTCCGCACCGGCGCCGGCGCCGACTACTACCGCGTCGTACAGCAGAAGGCGAGTGTGGAGATCCTCCCCGGCCTCAAGACCGAGATCCTCGGGTACGACGGCCTGCTGCCCGGGCCGACGTTCGACGTCCGAAGTGGGCGGACCACCGTGATCGAGCAGGTCAACCGACTCGACGTACCGACCGCCGTCCACCTGCACGGCGGACACACGCCGGCTGCGAGTGACGGCTGGCCGCTGGACCTGCTGATGCCACCGGGCGGTCACGAGGGACACAGCGGGCACCACACCATGACCGGCGGGGACGTGAAGACAGGCAGCCGCCGGTACACGTACCCGAACACGCAGCGGGCCGCCACCCTCTGGTACCACGACCACCGGATGGACTACACCGCACCGCAGGTCTACCGCGGATTGTTCGGCTTCCATCTCGTCCGGGACGACGAGGAGGACCGCTTGCCGTTGCCTGCGGGCGATCGCGAACTCCCGTTGGTGATCGCGGACCGCGCGTTCGCCGAGGACGGCTCGTTCCTGTATCCCCAGGCGAAGGACCGGCCCGGCGTCGAGTCGGCGTACATGGAAGGTGTCATCGCAGACGTCACGCTCGTGAACGGTGCGCCGTGGCCGGTGCACGAGGTGGCCGCGGTCCGCTACCGCTTGCGGATCCTGAACGCCGCCAACGCACGCCGCTACGAACTCGCCTTCGACAAGGGTCCGGCGAAGTTCGTCCAGATCGGCAGCGACGGCGGACTGCTCGACGCACCGATCGAGCACGACACGTTGGTGATCGCGCCGGCCGAGCGCTTCGACGTGATCGTGGACTTCTCGCAGTACCAGCCCGGTGACGAGGTCACGCTGGTCAACAAACTGGACGGCGACACGAACGTCCTGCGCTTCAAGGTCGCCCGGAAGGCGGCCGACGACACCAGGATCCCGGCCAGGCTCTCGACGTACGCCGTCGTGCCGGAACCGGCCGGGATCGTCCGGCGGAAGTGGAAGTTCAGCCGCGGTGACGCCGGTGGCCACAAGGGCTGGACGATCAACGGGAAGGCGTTCGACCCCGAGGTGATGCAGGCACAGGTGAAGCTGGACCAGTACGAGCTCTGGAGCTTCGTCACCGACGTCCACCACCCGGTGCACGTCCACCTCGCCCCGTTCCAGGTGCTCAGCCGCGGCGGCGGCGGGATCGGCGCGTACGACGCCGGCTGGAAGGACACGGTGGACGTCCGGCCGGCCGAGGTGGTCGACGTACTGGTCAAGTTCACCGCCCACAAGGGCAAGTACCTGATCCACTGCCACAACCTCGAGCACGAGGACATGGCCATGATGGCCGGCTTCGAGACGATCTAATGCCGCAGGACGCGCACCGCGAGCAGGACGGTCCAGGTCAGACCGATGATCACGGCGAGCAGCTGGAACAGGCCGGCCACGTCCACCAGCGAAGCGTTCTGGCTGAATCCGGTACTCGCCAGCGGGAAGCACACCACGAAGGCAGTTGCGTTGAGCAACGAATAGGTCAGCCACTTCCAGCCGCGGCCGCGGGACAGCCCGACCTGCGCCGCGGCGAGTGCGACGAAGGCGGGCACTGAGAACGCGTCGTGCAGCGCGCCGACCGTGATGTACTCGAGGGCGTCCGGCGTACCGATCGGGAATCCGCTCACCGGGTCGGTGACGAACATGCCGGCTCCGACGAGACCGACTCCCCACACGCCGATCAGCACCGCGCCGGCGCGGGAGCCGGCACGCCACAGCCCGACGGCGAAGGCGACCGTGAGCAGGCCGGTGACGATGAAGTTGGCGGTCTGCAGCCAACCGTGGTCGCCGAGGGCCAGTGAACTGACCGGATGCCGCGTCCAGTCGTACCCCGACCCCTTCGACGCACCTTGAAGCAGGAAGGTGACGACGAAGAGCGGACCGGCCACCAGTCCGCAGCTGAGCAACCGGCCGGTCGTCACGCTCCGGCCGGCCACGACGCCCATCAGCGGACACCTCGGGCGAGCGCCTCGGCGACCCGGGCGCGCAGCGCGGCCCGGTCGACGCCGGCCGCCTGCAGGGCACGGGCGACGCGGCCGCGGCCGGCGTCGAGGATCCCGGCCAGGATCCGGACGGAGCCGATCCTGGTGCCACCGGCCTTCGGCTCGGCGTTCAGGGCGCGTTCGAGCAGCAGCCGCACGGACTCCCCGATGCCCGGGTCGCGGCTGTGGTCAGGCGTTGCCTGCGGCAACAGTCCGGCCCGGACCGCGATCCCGGCGACCGCCAGGCTGTCCTCCCACTCGCGGTCCAGCGCCGCCCGGATCGTGTCCTCGGTCAGTCCGGCGTCGGCCAGCAGCCGCGCGGCCGGATCGCCTGCCGTCGCGGCGACCGCGAGCAGCACGTGCTCGGCCTCGATCGTCCGCGACCCCTCCCGGCGGGCCATCTCCCGCGCACCGCGCACCAGGATGGTGCGAACGTCCTTCGCGTCGGACGACATCAGCGCCTCCTCAGGGCGACACCGGCGGCGAACAGCCGCTTTGCGTGTTTCTTGTGAACGGCCTGCCGGGTGACCCCCAGCACCTCGGCCACGTCGGCCCAGCTCCAGCCGGCCCGCATCGCCTGCTCCACCTGGCTGTCCTCCAGCCGATCGGCCAGCCGGCGCAGCGCCACCACCGCGGCGAGCCCCGCCGCGGGATCCTCGGGATTCACCAACTCGGTCATTTCTGCAACTTAGGTTGACAGCCTCCGATGTCAACCAAAGTTGCTAGAACCCGCCTCTTGACGCCACTGGCAATGCATTCCTATATTCAACACATCGGTTGATCAAGGGAATGGTTGATAAAGATGGCAGTTGACGACGAGCAGCTCGACCGGGCCTTCACCGCCCTCGGTGACCCGGTCCGGCGGGCGATGATCGCGCGGCTGTCCCGCGGGCCGGCCACCGTCAACGAGCTGGCCGAGCCGTTCCCGATCACGAAGCAGGCGGTGTCGCGGCACATCCAGGTGCTCGAGGCCGCCGGGCTGATCTCCCGGACCCGTGACGGCCAGCGCCGTCCGTGCCACCTGGAGCCGACCGTCCTGGAAGCCCTGACCAGCTGGATCGACGAGTACCGGCTGGAGACCGAACGCCGGTTCCGCCGGATGGACGAGCTGCTCAGGACCGTGCAGGAGCAGGAGAAGTGAGGACCACCCGCGCACGCGAAGTCAGTGATCGTGAAGGAGCAGGAGAGATGAACGCCACCACCATCAACGCACCCGCAGGCACCCCGTTCGTCGAGGTGATCCGGGAGTTCGACGCCACCCCGGCCCAGCTGTTCAGGGTCAGCACCGACCCGGACCTGGTCGCCCAGTGGCTCGGCCCGCGCGGCCTGGAGATGACTGTCGAGACGTACGACGTCCGGTCCGGCGGCAGCTACCGCTACATCCACCGCGACGAGAGCGGCGAGTACGCCTTCCGCGGTGTGTTCCACTCCGTCGAGCAGGACCAGTGCGTCATCCAGACCTTCGAGTGGGAAGGCGCTCCGGGCGAGGTCTGCCTGGAGAAGGCGACGTACGAGGCGACCGAGACCGGCGTCCGGCTGCACCAGCGCTCGGTGTTCCCGTCGGTGGAGACCCGGGACGCGTTCGTGCAGTCCGGGATGGAAATCGGCATCAACGACTCGATGGACCGGCTCGCCGAGCTGGTGGCGAAGGAGAGCGGATCATGACCCAGGTCATCGTGGACATCTCCGTCTCCCTGGACGGCTACGTCGCCGGGCCGAACGTCAGCCTCGACAACGGGCTCGGCGACGGCGGCGAGGCCCTGCACGAGTGGGTCTTCAACGGCACCGCCGAGGACCGCAACGTGCTCGACGAGGTCTTCGAAGCCACCGGCGCGGTCATCCAGGGCCGGATCCTCTTCGACATCATCGACGGCCCGCAGGGCTGGAACGACGAGATGGGCTACGGCGCCAAGCCGACCGGCGAGGTGAACGCGCCGATCTTCGTCGTCACCCACAAGGCGCCGGACAAGACCCGGCTCGGCGACCGCTTCCGGTTCGTCACCGACGGCGTCGAGAGCGCGGTCGCCCAGGCCCGCGAAGCCGCCGGCGACAAGGACGTGCTGGTGATGGGCGGCGGGCAGGTCTGCCACCAGGTGCTCGCCGCCGGGCTGGCCGAGGTCGTCCAGCTGCACGTCGCACCCGTCGTCCTGGGTGACGGGACCCGGCTGTTCCCGGCCGACGCGGCGCCGACGTACTCGCTGGACCTGGTCCGGTCGATCTCGACGCCGGGCGCCCAGCACGTCACCTACCGGGTGAAGAAGGAGGAGGAGTGATCATGGGCAACGTCATCGCCAGCGCAGTGGTCTCGCTGGACGGCTTCGTCGCGGACACCGAGGACGGTGTCGACCCGTTGTTCGACTGGTACAACAACGGGCCGGTCGAGGTCTACGCCAGCGACCCCGGTCGCCCGTTCCACGTCAGCCGGGCCAGCGCCGACTACATCGACTCCACCTGGCCGAACGTCCGCTCCTGCGTGATCGGGCGGCGGCTGTTCGACCTCACCAACGGCTGGAACGGCGTACCGGCGGTTGGCGACCACGTCTTCGTGGTCACCCACGAGCCGCCGGCGGACTGGCCGTTCCCGGACGCGCCGTTCACGTTCGTCGACGGGATCGAGGAGGCGATCGCGCAGGCCAAGGCCCACGCCGGCGACGGTGACGTGACGGTGACCGGCGGCAACCTCACCGGTCAGGCGCTGGCGGCCGGCCTGGTCGACGAGATCGCGTACAACCTGGCCCCGGTCGTCTTCGGCTCCGGCGTACGGTTCTTCGGCGAATACACCGGCGGCCAGGTCCTCCTGGACGACCCCCAGGTCGTCGAAGGCGAGCGCGTCACGCACCTGCACTACCGCGTCAGCCGATAGAAAGACCCCCATGGGTGCAAAGGACTGGCGCGGTCGCTCACCTCGCTCCGGATGACGGCGTTCTGGAGAACCTCGGCGAGCCGCTGCCGTTCGAGCGCCCGTACTGGGCCGGCGAACACCCCGTGGAAGTGGACGAGGAGCCGTACCCGCTGGAGTTCCACCCCTGAAGCTCGCCGAGGAGGTGCTCCGGACGTTGTTCGGGTTCAATCACGAGGGGACTACTTCGACACCGATCCGGATCTCGACCGAAAGTTCTGGCCGGCTAACGCCTGAGTTGAGGGTGGTCCGCGATGACGGTGCGGGAGCCCGGGGCGATCTCGGTGAAGCCGGCGTCCTGGACCACTGGGAGTCCGATGGTGAGGAGTTGTTGCCAGCGTTCGGGCGTGGCCGTGCGGACTGCCAGGGCGAAATCTGTCGCCATCCATTCCTTGCGCGCGGCCGGTGACAGGGCCAGCCAGGCGAGGTGGGCGGCGTGGCCGCATTGGGCCATCGCCTTGCCGCTCGACATGTCCAGCCCCGGGTTGATCCACAGCACCGGTGTCCGGGGCTCCACCTCCGGGAGGGCTTCGGGGTCCTCGAAGTCGGTGCCGGTGACCTGCAACTTGGTGAGGTCCTTCGGTACGGCGTCCAGCGGCACCGGCGGAAACACCCGGACCTCAACCGCCGAGGCCCCGTCCTCCGTCGCGTCGGCGCCCTTCACCGTGATTCCCGGGAGGGCCTCGGCGCGTCGCCACTCGGCTGCGCGGGCCCGTCGTACCACCTTGCGGATCCTGGCGTCCTGCCAGGCCCGCATGGCCTCGGCCCACTCCCCCTCGCCGGCCGACCGCTCGTCGGCCAGGATCGCGAGCACCGCCCGCGCCGCCGTCTCCAGCGCCTCCGTCTGACCCGGTCGGGCCTGCTTCTCGACCCGCACCACCAAGGTCAGCACGTACTCGTCCACGGGTGCGAGTCTGCCAGGGCGGACCGCCAGGCCATCACAATGTCTTACCCAGGCCCGCCGCCAGCGTGGCCGCGCGGGGCGGGCGCACTTGTGATGGCCTGGCGGTCCGGCGAAGTGTCGGCGAGCGGTGTTAGCTTGGCGGCATGCAGCAGTACCTGGATCTCCTTCGGCACGTGCTGGACCACGGGGTCGAGAAGGGCGACCGCACCGGGACGGGCACGCTGAGTGTGTTCGGGTACCAGTCGCGGTACGACCTCCGCGCGGGTTTCCCGGCGGTGACCACGAAGAAGCTGCATCTGCGCTCGGTGATCGGCGAGCTGATCTGGTTCCTCAGCGGCTCGACCAACATCAAGTGGCTGCACGAGAACAACATCTCGATCTGGGACGAGTGGGCCGACGCCGACGGCGAGCTCGGCCCGGTGTACGGCTACCAGTGGCGGTCGTGGCCGACGCCGGACGGCCGGCACGTCGACCAGATCGCCGCCGTGATCGAGTCGATCCGGACCAACCCGGACTCCCGCCGGCACATCGTGAACGCGTGGAACGTCGCCGACGTCGACGACATGGCGCTGCCGCCGTGCCACACGATGTTCCAGTTCTACGTCGCCGGGGGCCGGCTGTCCTGCCAGCTGTACCAGCGGTCGGCCGACATCTTCCTCGGGGTGCCGTTCAACATCGCGTCGTACGCGCTGCTGACTCACATGGTCGCGCAGCAGACCGGGCTCGAGGCCGGCGACTTCGTGCACACGCTGGGCGACGCGCACCTGTACCTGAACCACCTCGACCAGGCCCGCCTGCAGCTCACCCGGGAGCCCCGGCCGCTGCCGACGCTGAAGCTGACCCCGCGGGACGCGATCGACGCGTACGAGATCGCCGACGTCGAACTGGTCGGCTACGACCCGCACCCGGGGATCAAGGCTCCCATCGCGGTATGACCGAGCGAAGCGAGGGCATCATCAGGCGCAGCCCGCCTCGTGTCTCGTCCGCGCCCGGAGCGAAGCGAGGACGTGGATAAGCATGATTCTGATCGCCGCGGTCGGCGCGAACGGCGTGATCGGGCGGAACAACGACCTGCCGTGGCGGATTCGCGAAGACCTGCGACACTTCAAGCAGCTCACCCTCGGCCACACCCTCGTCATGGGCCGCAAGACGTACGACTCGATCGGCCGCCCGTTGCCCGGTCGCCGTACGGTCGTCGTCACCCGGCAGCCCGACTGGTCCGCCGACGGCGTCGAGGTCGTGCACACACTCGAAGAGGCCCTCGAGTACGACGGTGACCTCTACGTGGCCGGTGGCGGTGAGATCTACCGCCAGGCCCTCCCGTACGCCGACCGCCTCGAGCTCACCGAGGTCGCGCAGTCCCCCGACGGCGACGTCACCTTCCCCACCCTCGACCCCGCGGACTGGACCGAAACCGCGCGTACCCCGCACGACGGGTTCAGCTTCGTCAGCTACCGCCGCGGGTAACAACGAGTAGGCAACGGCTGCCCCGGGGGGACCCGGAACCGCGTAGATTGTGTGCGCGTCACGGAGGTGACAGCGCAACTGCCGGGGGAAGCAGCGGAGGGGAACCACAATGACTGAGGCCGACAACACAGCAGGTGCGCCGGGCGCGGCCGCCGGACAGCCTGCCGCCGCGGCCGCGCAGCCGGCCGTGGCCGCGCCGGCGCCCCTGCAGCCGCCGACTGCGACCGCGCCGGGGCTGATACTGACCGCACCGCCACCGTCACAGCCGGTCGCCGCGACGGCCGCACCGAGCATGGCGCCGCAGGTCGACCCGGCCGTGCTGCCCGGGCTGGACGCCAAGGTGGACACGTTCCTGTCCACGCTGATGACGGCCGAGCCGCGCTCGCCGGAGTTCGCCGCCAAGGCCAGTGACGTCCGCAGCATGGGCGACGTCGACATCCGCGCGGCCGCGGACAGCTCGAACCGCCTGCTCAAGTCGCCGGTCCGGGCCCTGCAGGAAGGCGGTCTGTCCGAGGGGTCGACGGTCGGCAAGACGCTGCTCGAGCTTCGCCGTACGGTCGAGGACCTGGACCCGAAGGAGGCGACCGGGCCGAAGAAGCTGCTCGGGATGATTCCGTTCGGGGACAAGATCGAGGACTACTTCCGCAAGTACCAGAGCGCGCAGAGCCACCTCGAGGGCATCCTGCACGCGCTGCGCAACGGTCAGGACGAGCTCGGCAAGGACAACGCCGCGCTGAACCTGGAGAAGCAGCAACTCTGGGACGCGATGGGCCGGCTGAACCAGTACGTATACGTCGCCGAGCGGCTGGACGCCCGGTTGTCCGCGGCCATCGCCGACCTGGAGGTCACGAACCCGGACAAAGCAAAGGCGTTCCGCGAGGACGTGCTGTTCTACGTCCGGCAGAAGCACCAGGACCTTCTCACCCAGCTGGCCGTGTCGATCCAGAACTACCTGGCCATCGACATCGTGATCAAGAACAACATCGAGCTGATCAAGGGAGTCGACCGCGCGTCCACGACCACGGTCTCGGCCCTGCGGACAGCCGTCATCGTGGCGCAGGCCCTGGGCAACCAGAAGCTGGTGCTGGACCAGATCACCGCGCTGAACACGACCACCAGCGGGATGATCGAGCGGACCTCGCAGATGCTGCGGGACAACTCGGTCGCGATCCAGCAGCAGGCCGCGTCGGCGACCGTCGGGCTGCCGCAGCTGCAGGCCGCGTTCGCGAACATCTACGCGACCATGGACGCGATCGACACGTTCAAGGTGGAGGCGCTGGACAACATGGCGGCCACCATCGGAACGCTCGAGACCGAGGTGACGAAGTCCCGTGCGTACCTGGACCGGGTCGCGCAGCAGGACCAGCGGGTCGTCCACGGCAGCCTCGACCTCGACCTCGGTCGCTGACGCAGACGTTGACCGGGGGACGGGGACTGCATGGCGCTCGGTGACTTCCTGGCGCGGCTGACGGGCCGCAAGGCGGAGCGCGAGCCGGTGCCGGTTCCCCGTCCACCGACGACCGACGACCTGCTGGCCTCGTTGATGCGGGTCGAGCAGATGGTTGCCGAGGGCGCCGTACCGGCGGTGGTCGCGTCGCGGGTCGCCCGGGTGGTCCGGGTGGTGCGGGAGACCATCCCTCGGCTCGGCAACCTGGGCGGCAGTGCGCAGGCGTACTCCGTGATGGCGACCGCGACCGACTACCTGCCCGAGGCGATCGGCGGGTACCTGCGGTTGCCGCGGCACTGGGCGGACACCCGGCCGGTCGACCGGGGCAAGACGTCGCTGATGATCCTGATCGACCAACTGGACCTCCTGGGCGCCACGATGGACAAGGTGTTCGACGCGGTGAACCGGGCCGACGCGGCGGCGCTGATCGCCCACGGCCGGTTCCTGCAGGAGAAGTTCGGCACCGGCTCGACCGGCGGAGGACTTGCCCTCGGCCCGGCCGGCGGACCTTTGGACCCACCACCCGGACGAGGAGGAGCATGAGCGGCGAGGGGGGCTCACTCCAGCAGGCGATCAGCGACCTAATGGCGGTAGCTGCTCGTGCCGGCGTTCCGGACGACCGGGCGCGCGCCGAGGCGTTGTCGTTGGCGGCGGCGCTGGCGGAGTCCGCTCCGGGCGCGCCGGCCGACTGGGCCAAGGTGACGCCGGGCGCGACCACGCAAGACTTCTTCGACGCGGCGGTCCGCGGACGTCGCTGGCGTGGTGCGCCGACCGCCGTACTGACCGAGTTGGTGACCGCGGGGTCGGCGGACAAGGTCGCGTACGCCAAGGCGCTGGCTGAGGTGGCGTCGGCCGCGTGCACGCTGGGCGAGCCGACGATGCGCGTCGTCGGCAACGCGTCGGTGGCTGCGGCGGCACAGCTGCAAGCAGCGGGCGCGCGGCCACTTCAGGTTGGTCGCCAGGCTCAGCCCGAGCCTGCGGTTGCCGCTGCCGCGGAACTTGACAAGCCTGCGGAGCCGGCGAAGACGGTCGAGGAGCTGCTGGCCGAGCTGGACGAGCTGACCGGGCTGGCGAAGGTGAAGCGGGAGGTCCACCGGCAGGTCGCCGTACTGCGGGTGGAGAAGCTGCGGACCGAGGCCGGGCTGAAGAGTCCGACGATCACCCGGCACCTGGTGTTCGTCGGGAACCCGGGCACCGGGAAGACGACCGTCGCCCGGCTGGTGAGCGGGATCTACAAGGCGCTCGGGCTACTGTCGAAAGGGCAACTGGTCGAGGTCGACCGTTCGGAACTGGTCGCCGGCTACCTGGGCCAGACCGCGACGAAGACCGCCGACGTGGTCGCGTCCGCGGCCGGCGGGGTGCTGTTCATCGACGAGGCCTACAGCCTGACCGCGGGCGACTTCGGCGCCGACCAGTACGGCCGCGAGGCGGTCGACACGCTGGTGAAGGAGATGGAGGACCGGCGCGACGACCTGGTCGTGATCGTGGCCGGCTACCCCGAGCCGATGGCGGCGTTCATCGCCGCGAACCCGGGTCTGGCCAGCCGGTTCCGGACCACGATCGGGTTCGACGACTACAGCGACGACGAGCTCACCGACATCCTCACCGGCCTCGCCGAGGGCGCCGACTACGAGCTCACGACGGAGGCGCTGGCCAAGTTCCGGGAGATCCTCGCGACCACGCCGCGGGACCGATCCTTCGGTAACGCCCGGTTCGCCCGGAACGTGCTCGAGGCCGCGATCGGCCGGCATGCCTGGCGGCTGCGAGACGTGACGGCACCCACCACGGACCAGCTGCGTCAGATCCGTGCCGAGGACCTGACCGACGAACCCGATCTGCCCGATCTGCCCGAGCAAGGAGAAGAGGCGTGACCCAGACCCAGAGTGCGCCGCCCGCGACCTGGTCGCCACCGGCTCAGCAACCGGTCCCGCCCACGGCGCAGCAGCCCGGCTCTACGCCGGCCCGCGGGCCGGTCGCCCGGTGGTTCGAGGGTACGCCGGGCCGGATGCGCGCCTTCCTGATCCTGACCGCGGTGATGAGCGTGGTCTTCGGCCTGTCCGCCGCGCAGGGCTTCCGGCAGGCCGACGGAGCGCTCACCCGCGCCGAGGCCAACGCGGCCCAACTGGTCCGGATCCAGGCGATCCACACCAACCTCGTCAGCGCGAACGCCGACGCCACCAACGCCTTCCTGGTCGGCGGTCTCGAGCCGCCGGACCAGCGCCGGCACTTCGTCGACTCGCTCGCCGGGGCCGCACGGCTGATCGCCGAGGCCGCGACCGCGCAGCCGGCGGACACGGCCGCGCTCGGCGCGCTCAACCAGACGCTGATCACGTACGACGGGCTGATCGAGCAGGCCCGGGCCAACAACCGCCAGGGCCTCCCGATCGGATCGCAGTACCTCCGGGACGCGAACGCCGTACTGCAAAACGACTCGCTCCCGCTGGTGAAGGCGCTCGTGCAGGCCAACGAGGAACGGGTCGACACCGAGTTCGACGGCATCGGCCAGGGCAACCTCTGGGTCGTCATCGCCGGCCTGCTGACACTGGTCGTCTTCTTCGTCACGTTGCGCTGGCTGGCCCGTCGTACGCACCGCTACGTCAACGTGCCGATAGCGGCCGGAGCGGTCCTGGTGCTGCTCACCATGGTCGTCGGCGGCGTCGCCCTGTCCAGCGCGTCGAGCAAGGCCGACGAGACCCGCTCGGGCGCGTACGACCGGACGCTGGCGTTGTCCAGGGCAAGGATCGCGGCGTACGACGCGAAGTCGAACGAGAGCCTCACGCTGATCGCGCGTGGTTCCGGCGACGCCTTCGACAAGGCGTACAACGCATCGGCCGCAGCGGTCGTGGAGCAGTTGGGCAAGCTCAACGAGGCCGGCCTGCGCTCGCAGTGGAACGCCTACGACCAGATGCACAAGGAGGTCCGCAGCCAGGACACGAAGGGCGACTGGGACGAGGCGGTCGCGCTGGCCGTCGGCAGGACGAACGGCGCGAACTCGGTGGCGGCGTTCACCGCGTTCGACACCAGCTCCGGCGACCGGTTGCAGGCGACGAGCGGCGAGGTCAGCACCAGCCTGACCGACGCCCGCGACGGACTGCCGCCGATCGGGTGGCTCGGACTGCCGATCGGCATCGCGGCCGCGCTGCTGGTCGCCTGGGGCATGTCGCAGCGACTGGAGGAGTACCGATGAAGAAGCTGCTCACCCCGGCCGTGATCTCCCTCGCGCTGCTCCTCACCGCCTGCGGCTCCGGCGACTACGCCGCCACCGAGATCCCCCAGAAGCCGCAACCGTCCGAGTCGTCCGCGCCCCCGCCGGCTCCGCAGCGCGACTGCGTTGACCCGCTGCAGTCGTACACGCCCGAAGGCACCATGCCGCCACCCGGCGCGATGCCGCCCGGCACGTACATGGCGAAGATCAAGGCGCGCGGCCGACTGATCGCCGGCGTGTCCGCGGACAGCCTGAACCTGGGCTCGCGCAACCCGGTCACCGGCGTCATCGAGGGCTTCGACATCGACATGATCAAGGCGGTCGCGCGCGCGATCTTCGGCACCGACAAGGGCACGGTCGAGCTGCGAGTCATCTCCAGCCCACAGCGAATCCCGGTGCTGCAGAAGGAACAGGTCGACATCGTCGCGCGGAACATGACGATCAACTGCAACCGCTGGAAGGACATCGCCTTCTCCGCCGAGTACTACCGCTCGGGTCAGAAGACCCTGGTGCCGCTCGACTCGACCGCGAAGAGCCTGGACGATCTGGACGGCAAGACCATCTGTGCCCCGGCGGGTTCGACCAGCCTGGACAACCTGAAGGACAAGAACCCGCAGGCGATCCCCGTCACGGCGGACACCGACACCGGCTGCCTGGCGCTGTTCCAGTCCGGCAAGGCGTACGGCATCACCGGCGACGACACGGTGCTGGCCGGCGACGTCGCCCAGGACCCGTACGCGAGGGTGCTACCGGAGCGGTTCAGCGATGAGCCGTACGGTCTCGGCATGTCGCTCAAGCACCCGGAGTTCGTCCGGTTCGTGAACCAAGTGCTCGCGCAGATCAAGGCGGACGGCACCTGGATGGCGTCCTACACCAAGTGGCTCCAGCCCGCGCTCGGCAAGCTGGCGTCACCCCCGCCGTCTCTCTACGGCCGGACCCCAGGAACATGACGGTCCGTACGCCGACCGCCTCGGCGCCGGCGCCGCCGGGGCGGATCGGCAGCAGCATCCCGGCGGCGGAGCTGCTGTCGTTCCTCGACGCGCTGGGGATCTGGCGGGACCGGCGCAAGGCCGAGCTCGACGAGCTCGACCAGGCAGCGCTGCACTCCCCCGAGGCCGATGCGCTGAGCGCGGACGTCGTCCTCAGCATGGCGGTGTGGAAGGCGGTCTCGGACCGCTACGAGCTGATCCTGGTCACCTGGGACTCCGGCCGCGTCGGCCCGGCCGAGACCGAACGGATCTCCACCTTGATCTGGGGTGGCCTGGACACCGGCGGCGCCGGCGGTTCACTCGCGGTTTCGTTGCCCGAGGCATGCAAATTGTCGGACGCGCTGGCGTCCAGCCTGCGCGCCAAGCTCGCGTTGGAGCCGGGTGACGCCGACCTCGCCGCGCGGTTGCGGCACCTCAGGGCCGGAGTCGAACGGATCAACGACCTCGTCAAGCAGGAGCCCGCAAGCACGCGCAACGGCGCGATCGCCGAGCATCACGACCTCGACCGCCGGCTCACCGACCTGGCCGAGCGCACCAAGCGCGGTGCCGACATCGGTGGGCTGATCGGCCCGCTGGAGATCGACGCGGCCCGCACGGAGCGGGACCTGATCGTCGGCGCCGCGACCCGCAAGGAGCGCGCGGCGGACGTGGCCCGCGCCCGCTCGTGGCGCAGCGAACTCGAAGCCCGGGGCACGGCGGTTCGTGCGCTCGCGGCCAAGACGGTCGCGACGGTCACACCGGCCCCGCGGCTTGCCGTCCCTGATGTGACCGCGCTCGGCTCGGTGCCGAACACGCCGGCCGAGCTGGAGAAGTACCTGACCCGGCTGGACGCCGTACGGCGCGCGCTCGGTCAGGCCCAGGCGGCGTACGGCGGCGCTCTGGAGCGCCGGGACGAGCTGGCCGCGCGCCTGGACGCGTACCAGGTGAAGGCGTCGACAATTGCCCAGGGCAACGAGGACTTGGCCGAGTTGTACCGTCGGGGCCGCGCGGTGATCGAGTCGGAGCCGGTCGACCTGGTCCGGCTGGCCGCACTCCTCACGGCGTACCAGGCCTACCTGGACAGCACAGGAGGGACCAGATGACCACGACCACCGCCTGCACCCAGCCGGGCTGCACCGGCAACATCCTGGACGGGTACTGCGACGTCTGCGGCTCTCCTGCGGCAAGTGCGGCCTCTAAGCCTCCCTCCGGCGGCTGCACGCAGCCTGGCTGCACCGGAACGTTCGTCGACGGCTACTGCGACGTGTGCGGCTCGCCCGCGCCCGACGGCTCCACCAGCCCGTCCGCCGTGGCCGGCGCCCCCGCAGTGACGGCCGCGGACGACCCGGACCCGATCAACACTCCGTCGACCGTCTCCCGCGCGTCCAACCGGCTCGCCTCGACACCGCTCGGCTCGGCCCGGGCCGCCGCGGCCGGCTCCAAGCTGACCCGCCGGCTCGGTACGTCGTCGACCCGGCTGCGCGGGGCCCGCCTCGGTGCCGGCCTGACGCACGTACCGTCGATCCCCGCCATCGACGCGAGCAAGGCGATCCTGGCCAACCCGATGGTTCCCGAGGACCGCCGGACCTGTCCCAACTGCGGCAACGAGGTCGGCCGGTCCCGCGGCGACCAGCCGGGCCGGACCGAGGGCTTCTGCCCCAAGTGCCGCAGCCCGTACTCGTTCTCGCCCAAGCTGCACCCGGGCGACCTGGTCGGCGGTCAGTACGAGGTCGCCGGCTGCCTGGCGCACGGCGGTTTCGGGTGGATCTACATGGCCCGGGACAAGAACGTGTCCGACCGCTGGGTGGTGCTCAAGGGCCTGCTGAACTCCGAGGACCCGGACGCCGTCGCGGCCGCGATCGCGGAGCAGCAGTTCCTGGCCCGGGTCGAGCACCCGCTGATCGTGGAGATCTACAACTTCGTCACCCACGACGGCGCCGGCTACATCGTGATGGAGTACGTCGGCGGCACCTCGCTGAAGACGTTGCTCAAGCAGCGGATGGCGGCCAACAACGGCCGGTACGACGCGCTGCCGATCGACCAGGCGATCGCGTACATCCTTGAGATCCTGCCGGCCTTCTCGTACCTGCACGACCTCGGCCTGCTGTACTGCGACTTCAAGCCGGACAACATCATCCAGGTCGGCGACGCGGTCAAGCTGATCGACCTCGGCGGTGTGCGGCGGATCGACGACCTGGACTCCGCGATCTACGGCACCGTCGGCTTCCAGGCGCCCGAGGTCGCCGAGGTCGGTCCGTCGATCGCCTCCGACATCTACACCCTCGGCCGGACGCTGTGCGTGCTGGCGATGGAGTTCCGCGGTTACCAGTCCCGGTTCGTGGGGTCGCTGCCGCCGGTGAGCGACGTACCGCTGTTCCAGAAGTACGACTCCGTGTACCGGCTGCTGCTGAAGGCGTGCGCGAAGGACCCGGCCGACCGGTTCCAGACCGCCGACGAGCTCCGTGTGCAACTGCTCGGCGTACTGCGGGAGGTCGTCGCGGACAAGCAGGGCACCAAGGCCGCACAGCACTCCGCGTCGTCGCTGCTGTTCGGCACGCCCGGCGACAAGTCCGCCGGGCTGGGTGACAGAGCTGCGCCGTGGCAGCAACTGCCGTCGCTGATGCAGGACGGGAGCGACAAGATGGCCGGCTGGCTGAAGACCGTGAGCGTGCCGGACTCGTCCAAGCGGCTCGAACTGCTGGTGGACGCACCGGAGTCCTCGGCACAGACGCTGCTGGAGATCGCCGAGGCAGCGCTCGAGGTCGGCGAGTACCGCTACGACATGGTCGACACCGCGGTCTCCGACCTGCTGGCCGCGGACCCGTGGGAGTGGCGCGCGGTCTGGATGGCCGGGCTGGTCGCCCTGGCCCGTGGCGACTCCGCCGCCGCGCAGTCGGCGTTCAACGCCGTGTACGGCCAGGTGCCGGGCGAGCTCGCGCCCAAGCTCGCCCTGGCGATCGCCTGCCAGCAGAGCGGCGAGTACGACGTCGCCGAGGGCCTCTACCTGACCTGCGCCCGGACCGATGCGAACTACATCGCGCCGTCGGCGTTCGGGCTGGCCGAGATCCGGACCCGGCGGAACGACCTGGACGGCGCCATCGCGGCGCTCGACCTGGTGCCCCGGACCAGCGGCGCGTACGTCCGGGCTCGTCGCCAGCGAGCCGGTCTGCTGGCAGGATCAGGGCGTGGCCTGCCCGCGCTGGCCGACGCGATGGACAGCATCGAGTCGCTGACCATCGACCCGGTCGACCGGGCCAACCTGGCCGCGGACGTGTTCCGGAGCGCGCTGGCCGAGGTCCAGCAGTCCGGTCCGCAGCAGGGTCTGCGGATCGACGGCCGGGAGGCGACCGAGCCGGCCCTGCGGGACGGGCTCGAGGCCACCTACCGTCAACTGGCGGACCATGCGCAGAGCCGGCAGGAACGGATCGCCCTGGTCGACCTGGCCAACGAGGTTCGAGGATGGACGTTGCGATGACGAGTACGACCCAGACGGTCTGCCCCAACTGTGGCAGCCCGGTGTCCGAGGCGGACCGGTACTGCGAGGCCTGTGGGGCCGAGCTCAAGCCGTCCGCACCGAGCACACCGGCGCTGGACACGGACAGCGAGCCGACGGTCGAGATCAACGCGACCCCGGTGAGCCCGTGCCAGTCGTGCGGCGGCGTGATCGGTGCCGACGGCTACTGCGAGACCTGTGGCACCAAGGCCGCCAAGCCGCGCGACCACTTCGACGAGCAGCCCGCACCGTGGGTGGCCGGCGTGTGCGACCGAGGCATCCGGCACAGCCGCAACGAGGACGCCATGGCGCTCGCGGCCGACCCCGAGCCGGGAAGTCGGGCGTTGCTGGTCGTCTGCGACGGTGTCAGCTCGTCGCTCGACTCGGACGTCGCCAGTCTGGCCGCTGCCCGCGCCGCACGCGAGGTGCTGACGGCCGGTCACGCACAGGGCATCGGCACGGAGTCGTCGCGCAGCAGTGCGATCGCGGCCCGGCTCAAGGCGGCCGCCGACGCGGCGAACGACGCCGTACTGGACAACACGAGTCCGGACAGTCCGAACCCGGCGTCCTGCACGTTCGTGGCGACGGTCCTGGAGGACGGTCTGCTGGTGGCCGGTGTGGTCGGGGACAGCCGCGCGTACTGGTTCCCGGACGACCCTGAGGATGCCACTGGGGCCGTCGCGCTGACCGTCGACGACTCGTGGGCCGCCGAGCTGATCGCGACCGGCATCCCGCGGGCGGAGGCCGAGTCCGGTCCGCACGCGCACGCGATCACCCGCTGGCTGGGCAAGGACGCCCCGGACCACACTCCCCGGACGACGGCTGTGCAGGTCACCGGCCCGGGCTGGATCGTGGTCTGCTCCGACGGGCTCTGGAACTACTGCTCCGAGGCGGCACCGCTGGCCGATCTCGTCCGTCAGACCGCTGCGGAGCACGGTGGCGAGCCGCTGGCCACCGCGTCCGCCCTGGTCGACTGGGCCAACACCCAGGGCGGTCAGGACAACATCACCGTCGCTCTGGCGCGGCTCTAACCGAAGGAAGGACGACAGATGGCCGAGTTCACCGCCTCCGTCTACCAGAACGAGTTCCTGCCCGACGGCGGAACCGACGTGCACGCCATCGTCACGGTGGACTGCAGCGGCGCCGGCGCGGCCGGGCAGTCCGGCAGCGGTGACGCGGGCGAGATCATCATCGTCGACACCTCCGGGTCGATGGGCGCCGACGGCGTCCGGGCGGCGGCGTACGCCGCCCAGACCGCGCTCGACCAGATCCTCGACGGGGTCTGGTTCGCGGTGATCTCCGGCAACGACCGGGCCCAACTGGCGTTTCCGCCGTCGCCGGAGCCGGTGATGGTGCGGATGGACCAGTTCACCCGGCAGGCGGCCAAGGACGCGGTGTCCCGGTTCTACGCCGACGGCGGGACCGCGATGGGCACGTGGCTGCGGCTGGCCTCGCGGGTGTTCGCGACCGTGCCCTCACTGTCCCAGAAGCACGCGATCCTGCTGACCGACGGCGAGAACCAGCACGAGACGCCCGAGGTGCTGACCCAGACCATCGAGGCGGTCACCGGCCAGTTCCAGTGCGACTGCCGCGGTGTCGGCGTCGCCTGGCAGGTGGACGAAGTACGGCGGATCGCGACCGCGCTGCTCGGCACCGTCGACATCATCCCGGCGCCGGACCAGCTGGCCGCCGAGTTCTCCCAGCTGATCCGGAACGCGATGAGCCGCGGTGTCGCCCAGGCCGACCTGCGGGTCTGGGCTCCGCAGGGTGCCGAGGTGCTGTTCGTCCGCCAGGTCGCCCCGACGGTCGAGGACCTGACGTCCCGCCGTACGGCGGTCAATCCGCTGACCGGCTCGTACCCGACCGGCTCGTGGGGTGACGAGTCGCGCGACTACCACGTCGCGATTCGCCTTGCGGCCAAGGCGATCGGGCAGGAGCAGCTCGCGGCCCGGGTGCAGTTGGTGCTCGGCGACGACGTGGTCGCGCAGGGCCTGGTCAAGGCACTCTGGTCCGCGGACGAGGCCCTGACCACGCGGATCAGCCCGGAGGTCGCGCACTACACCGGGCAGACCGAGCTGGCCGAGGCGATCCAGGAAGGCCTGGCCGCGAAGGCCGCCGGCGACACCGCGACCGCGACCACCAAGCTCGGCCGCGCCGTCCAGCTGGCCGCCCAGACCGGCAACGAGGAGGCGACCACCCGGCTCCGCAAGGTCGTCGACATCGAGGATCAGGACACGGGTACCGTTCGGCTGAAGCGCACGGTCGAGAAGGCCGACGAGATGGCCCTCGACACCGCGTCCACCAAGACCACCCGGGTGAAGAAATGACGACAGTCAGCTGTCCGGGCGGGCACCCGTCCGTCTCGACCGACTACTGCGACGTCTGCGGGCTGCCGATCGGCGCCGCGGCCACTCCGGCCGCGCCATCCGTTCAGGCACCAGTCGTCCCGGCGCCGGCGGTCGCGGCGCCCGCACCGGCGCCCGCGACCCAGACGTGCCCGAACTGCTCGGAGCCGGCGGTCACGGACGCGCTGTTCTGCGAGAACTGCGGCTATGACTTCACCACCGGCACGATGCCGCGGCCGGCCTCGTCGCTCGATCTTCCGAGCGCTCCACCGTCGGTGCCACCGGCGCCGGTCGCATCCGCCGACTGGGTGGTCGAGCGCTGGGTCGACCCGGACTGGTACGCCGTGCAGCAGAGCGACGACCCGTGTCCCTCGCCCGGTCTGCCGGTGGTGATCCCGCTGACCGGGAAGAGCCTGCTGATCGGCCGCCCGTCCCGGAGCCGGAACATCACCCCGGAGATCGACTGCGGCGACGACACCGGCGTCAGCCGCCGCCAGGCGCAGTTGACCACCGACGGCACCCGCTGGTGGGTCGAGGACCTCCAGTCCTCCAACGGCACGTACGTCGCCCCCGCCGCCGGCCCCCTCCCGGAGGACCCGATCGTCCCCG
>NZ_SMKR01000137.1 GCF_004348725.1 Kribbella turkmenica | reverse complement strand
GACCGGCACCGGCTGGGTGACGCCGGCGAGCTGCTGGACGGCACCGCGCGACAGGCGTACCGGCGAAGAGTCGAGCAGTTGCGCGACGAGATCGAGGACGTTCTCGCGATCGGCGACGACGACCGCGGGCTGCCGGTCGGGCTGCCCGTCATGAAGGTCGCGCTCGGACTCGAGCTGGCCCGCCTGCACGAGCAGGCCGGCAACCGTGCCGCGGCGCAGGTCGAGGCCGGCCGCGCGGCGAGCGTCCTCTCCGGGCTCGACGTCACCATGTCGCCCCGCGACCTCGAGCTCCTCGAGCGGCTGGCTCATGGGAAGGCCGCCGCCCAGACGGTCACACTCCGCTGCGGGCCGGGCGCCTGGGTGGTGGAGTTCGACGGCGTACGGATCCGGCTCGCCCACACCAAGGGACTCCGCTACCTTGCCATGCTGATGGCCAGCCCGGGCGTCGAGCGGCACGTGCTCGATCTCGTCGACCAGATCGAGCACGTGGTGCCCGATGGGCCCGACCGGCACCGGCTGGGTGACGCCGGCGAGCTGCTGGACGGCACCGCGCGACAGGCGTACCGGCGAAGAGTCGAGCAGTTGCGCGACGAGATCGAGGACGTTCTCGCGATCGGCGACGACGACCGCGCCACGCAGCTTCAGCGAGAGTGCGACGAGCTCGTCGTCCAGCTCGCCGCCGCCTTCGGGCTGTCCGGCCGCTCGCGGAGGGCGGCGTCGGCGGCCGAGCGGGCCCGGCTCAACGTCACCCGCTCGGTGCGCACCGCCATCGCGCGGATCCGGGAGGACCTGCCAGACGCAGGGGACGTACTGGACCGCCGCGTCCGGACCGGCCTCTACTGTGCGTTCGAGCCGGACCCCACCGATCCTGTCCGCTGGATCGTTCACTCCTGACTGAACGGAACACCGATGACCTGAACGCCTTCCGGGCAAGAACGACCAGATCCCGGAGGCTCTGATGGAGAACCCGTACCGACCCACGCCCGACGTACACGTGATGCCGGTTTCCCTGCCTTTGGGCCCCGACGGGGTCCTCACGATCAACGCCTTCCTCCTCGAGGCGGCTGAACCCGTACTCGTCGATACCGGCCTCGCGCAGGACGCGGACCAGCTCCTCGACGCGGTCGACGACGCCATCGGTCTGGCCAACCTGAAGTGGTTGTGGCTCACCCACGACGACGCCGACCACACCGGTGCCGTCCAGCGCGTCCTCGAGGCGGCGCCCCAGGCCCGACTAGTCACTCATGCCCTGTCGGCCCTGCGGATGTCGACCTGGTGGCCGGTGCCGATGGACCGGGTGCGCGCGATCCGGGCTGGCGACCGGCTGTCCGTGGGCGACCGCACGCTGCGCACCGTCGCGCCGCCGCTCTACGACAATCCGATGTCGATCGGGTTCCTCGACGAGTCGACCGGCAGCCTCTTCAGCGTCGACTCGTTCGGTGCGACGCTGCCAGAGCCGACGCAGGACGTCACCGAGATCCCGGCGGACGCCCTCGCGGGCGGCATGCTCGCCTGGGCGGTGATGGACTCCCCGTGGAGCACGATGCTCGACCGGGAAAAGTTCGCCGAGGTGCTCGAGGGCGTACGCCGGCTGCGGCCGACGCGGATCTTCTCCGCGCACCTGCCGTCGGCCACCGGGGACTTTCTCGACCGGTTCCTCGACCTGCTCGCGAGGACGCCGGACGCGACGCCGATGGAGGCGCCGAGCCACGCCGAGTTCACCGCGATGCTGGACGCGATGCAGGCCAAGATGGAGGCGGAGGCCGCGCTCGCCTAGGAACCTGCTGAAACAGGCAGCGGGTTCATCATCGGCCTCGGACGGTCTGTGTGTCCGCATCGTGGCAGCCCTCGCGTGGAGACTACGACTGCGCGGTCAGGATCCCTACGTGTCACGGTGTCCGGCCGCAGACGCACGGGCCGGACACCGCCAAATCCTGCCGGAGGTCAGAGCTTGTCGGACGGGAACGGTACGCCGGTGTTGCTGTGGCACCTGTAGCCGTTGGGGACCTTGTGAAGGTACTGCTGGTGGTAGCCCTCGGCGTAGAAGAAGGTGGTGGCCGGGGCGATCTCGGTGGTGATGGCGTCGTAGCCGCGGGCGGCGATGACCGGGGCGTACAGGTCCCGGGTGCGCTCGGCCTCGGCGCGCTGGGCGTCGGTCGTGTAGTAGATCGCAGACCGGTACTGCGAGCCCAGGTCGTTGCCCTGACGCATGCCCTGCGTCGGGTCGTGGGTCTCCCAGAAGACCTTCAGCAGATCCGTGAACGTGGTCTTGGTCGGGTCGTAGACCACGCGGACGGCCTCGGTGTGGCCGGTGCCGCCGGTGCAGACCTCCTCGTACGACGGGTTGGGTGTGTACCCACCCGCGTAGCCGACCGCGGTCGTGTAGACCCCGGGCTGCTGCCAGAAGATCTCCTCGGTGCCCCAGAAACACCCGGTGCCGAACCAGACCTCCTCGAAGCCCTCAGGGGCCGCGGCGGTCTGCGGCGTACCGAGAACGATGTTCTCCGACGGCACGGAGAAACCGGGCTGCGGCCGACCGGGCAGAGCGGCCTCAGGCTCGACCAGGGCTGTGTTGCGCTTGAAGAACGACATCTCACGCCTCTCGCAAAGTGACTCTCACAGTCTCCCAACGCCATCCGCGGGGTGAACCTTCCCCGCGCCCCTTACCGGACGATGACGTGTCCGGACCGCCACGCCATCACAATCCGCCGTCTCGGCGGCGTCGCAGCGTGCATCGGCCCGGCGGTCGCGCTTGTGATGGCCTGGGCGTTCGCATCAGGCGATCATCGCCGCCGTCCGGCGGGGCGGTGGGCCGGACGTGAGGGACGCGTATGACGCCGCCAACTGCCGGACGCCGTCGCGCAAGGCGTCGGGGGCGAGTGTGAACGGGAGGCGCAGGAAGGACTCGAGGCCGCCGTCCGGTGAGAAACGGGAACCCGCGACGAGCAGTACGCCGTGTCGTTGCGCCACGCCGACCAATGAGGAACCGACCGGCTCCGGCAGCTCGCACCACAGCGACAACCCGCCACCCGGCAACTGGAACCGCCATGACGGCAGGAACTCCGACAGCGCGGACACCAGTGCGTCCCGCCGCCGGGCGATGTCCCGCCGGCGCTCGGGCAAGAGCTCGGCCCGCCGCCGCAGCAACCCGGCCACGACCAACTGATCCAGCACCGGCGCCCCGAGATCCATCGATGCCTTCGCGTCGAGCACGCGAGCGATCAGCGGATCCGGCACGCGCATCCACCCGATCCGCAGCCCGCCCCAGAACGACTTGCTGACCGAGCCGACGGTGATCACGCCGGCTGGGTCGTACGACGCGAACGGCGGCGGCATCTCCTGCCCGTCCAGCGACAGCTCGAACAGCGTCTCGTCGACGATCGCCGTCGTCCGGGCCCGCGCGAACGCGATCGCCAGCCGCTGCCGGTCGGCCGCAGACATCAGCCAGCCGGTCGGGTTCTGGAAGTCCACCACCATCCAGGCAGCCCGCGGCGCCGTCTGCCTGATCGTCGCCTCCAGCAAGGGAAGGTCCCAGCCACCGGGGCTGATCGGCACCGCCACCACCCGGCACCCGCTGCGCCGGATCGCGTCCACCGAGTTCGGGTGGGTCGGGCTCTCGGTGAGCACCCGGTCGCCGATCTGCGTGATCGCCCGGACGGCGATCGACGTCGCCGCCAACGCGCCCGCGGTGATGATGATCTGATCCGGTGTCGTCGGCAGTCCGCGTTCGTCGTACGCCGCCGCGATCTCCTCCCGCAGGACCGGCAAGCCCTGCGGGTGGTACCCCGGCGTCGCCAGGTGCACCGGCAGATCCGCCGCCGCCTCGGCGACCGCGGAGGAAATCCCCGGTACGGCGCCCGGGGCCGCGCAGGTGAAGTCGTACAGACCATCGGCGTCGATTCCCGGCGCGTGATGCCGCCCCAGCTCGGGCTCGATCCTCGACGGGAGGGCGGTCACACTCCCCGAGCCGCGGCGGGACAACAGATAGCCACTGTCCCGCAACTCGCGGTACGCCGACGCGACCGTCGTCCGGCTGACGCCGAGCGCGTCGGTCAGCTCACGCTCACTCGGCAGGCGCGAGCCGGGCATGATCCGCCCGTCCGCGATGAGCAGCCGGAGCCGCTCCGCCAGCAGCCGGTACGCCGGGCCGGCCCCGTCGGACCAGGCGCCCAGGAGACCGGACAATGTGCTCGCCGGAAGGTTCATGCAGTCCACTATTGCGCAATTGGCTATCGAATGCCAGGCCACTTCCCCGCAAACTGATGAGTGTGACCGCCACTTCCGACGCCCCACCTCGTCAACTCGCCGCGCTGAACCCGATCGAGCAACTGAGAGCAGGCCACCTTCCGCGCCGTCTCCTCCAGTTGTACGTCGGTCTGACCCTCTACGGCGCGTCGATGGGCCTGATGATCCAGGGCAACCTCGGCCTGGACCCGTGGGACGTCCTGCACTCGGGCATCACGAAGCACCTGCCGTTGAGTTTCGGCGCCGTGGTGATCGCGATGAGCTTCGTCGTACTGCTGGCGTGGATCCCGCTGCGGCAGTGGCCCGGCCTCGGCACGATCAGCAACGCGATCGTCATCGGCCTGGTCACCGACCTCACGCTGGCCACGGTCGACCGGCCGGACGAGCTCTGGCTGCGGATCGTCTTCATGGTCGCCGGTGTCGTGGTGAACGCGCTCGCCGGTGCGCTCTACATCGGCGCGCAGTTCGGCCCCGGTCCGCGCGACGGCCTGATGACCGGCCTGGTACGCCGTACCGGACTCAGCGTCCGCCTGGTCCGGACGACCATCGAACTGACCGTGCTCGCGATCGGCTTCCTGCTCGGCGGTGTCATCGGTGTCGGCACGGTCTTCTACGCCCTCGCGATCGGGCCGCTCGTCCACCTGCTGCTGCCGATCTTCACCGTCCGGCTCAGAGGCCAGTAGACGAACGAGGTCCCGGACCAGGTGGCCCGGGACCTCGTCTCGCCTGACCGGGGGCGGACCGAATCGGCGCCGCCCCTCAGCCTGCGGATCAGGGGATCAGCCGATCGGCTGCAGCTGACGCTCTTCCGGCGCGGCCGCCGTGGGCCGGATCCGGCGTGGCCACCAGGCCCGTTGGCCGAGCAGTGCGGTGACGCTCGGGACCAGGAAGATCGACATCAGGAAGGCGGAGATCACGATCCCCGCCGCGACCGAGAAACCCATCTCGGTGAGCAGCGCCATTCCGGCCAGCATCAGCGACGAGAACGTCCCGGCCAGGATCAGGCCGGCCGCCGCCACCGACGGCCCGCCGTGCTCGATCGCCAGGTCGGCGGCCTCACGCGGCTCGGTGCCCTGCTCGGCCTCCTCCCGCAACCGGGCGATCATCAGGATGTTGTAGTCGGTGCCGATGGCAACGACGAACAGGTACAGCATGATCGGCAGCGAGAACGTCACCCCCGCGTGCCCGGCCGCGTCCTGGAACACCATGACGGTCGCGCCGATCGAGCTGAAGAAGCTCAGCACGACCGCGATCATCAGCACGATCGGGGCGAGCAGCGACCGCAGCAGCAGCGCGAGGATGATCGCGATCAGCCCGCCGGCGACCGGGAAGATCACCGAGAGGTCCCGGCTGTTCGCGTCCCGGATGTCGGTGTAGCTGGCGGTCACTCCGCCCAGCAGCGCGGTCGTGCCGGCGGGTGCCTCGGCGTGTGCGACGTCCCGCAGTTCCCCGTCGACCAGGTCCAGCGACGACGTCGCGTACGGCGCGCCACTCAGTACGACGTTGATCTGGGCAACGGTCTTGTCCTGGTCGAGCAGGGCCGGACTGCCGTCCGCACCGGCCGGGAGCACGGCGCCGACACCCTCCACCTCGGCGAGCTTGCCGGCGTACGCCGTGAGCTCGGCCGGGTCGAGCGGCGTACCGTCGGTGCTGCGGACGTAGACCGTGGTCGGGTTCAGCGCACCAGCCGGGAAGCCGGCCTGCAGGTCCTTGACCGCCTGGGCGGACTCCGTGCCGTCGGGCAACTGGCTGAACGCGTCGTAGTCGACCTTCATCCCCAGCGCGCCGAGAGCGAGCGCGACCATCAGGCCCCCGGACACCAGGGCGACCACGGCCGGGCGGCGGGCGGTGAACCGGCCGAACCGCTTGAACATCGCGCCCTTCGGCGTCTTCTGCCACGACTTCGACGGCCAGAACACCTTCGGGCCGAGCAGCGACACCACCGCCGGGATCAGCGTGATCGCCGCGAACGCCATCACCGCGACCGCGATCGCGAGACCCGGGCCGAGGCTCTTGAACCCGCCGAAGACCGCGAGGAGCAGAGCGCTGAAGGCGACGATGATCGCGCCCGCGGCCGACACGATGACCTCGGCGACCCGCGCGGTCGCGGTGACCAACGCCTCCTTCGACGGCTCGCCGGCGCGGAGGCGCTCGCGGTACCGGAACAGCAGGAACAGGATGTAGTCCGTCCCGACGCCGTACAGCACGACGGTGAGGATGGTCTGCAGGTCCTGAGTCACCTGCAGGTCGAAGGCCTTCGCGGCCAGGGCGATCAGACCGGGCGCGATCGCGGCCACCAGACCGACGGTCAGGATCGGCAGCAGCGCCGCGACCGGGCTGCGGTAGATGACCAGCAGCAGGCCGATGATGAGTACGACGGTCGCGATGCCGACCACCACGAACGCGTTCTCGAACGCGTCCTGATTGTCCAGGTACAACGCGGCGTCGCCGGTCACGCCGTAGTGGAGATCAGTGCCGGACAGCGCCGGACCGGTGATGTCGCGGATCTTCTGTACCGCGTCCAGCACGACCTGGTCGTCGGGCAGGCCCTCGAGGCCGACGCTGACGATCTGGACCTGTTTGTTCGGCGAGACCGCCTGCGGACCGGTGATCGCGCCGGTGACCCGCTCGATCTCGGCCGCGGTGATCTTGGTCGCGAGCTCGGACACCTTCGCCTGGTCGGCCGCGGTCAGCTCACCGCCGGCGCCGCGCTTGACCACGATGCTCGCGGTTGCGTCGTTGGTCTGCCCGAAGGCGTCCGCGGCCAGTTTCTGCGCCTGCACCGACTCGTACTCGTCGGGCAGGAAGGCCGCCTGGTCCTTGTTGGTCACGTCGGCCAGCGTCGGCGCGAAGGCGACCACGGCCACCGCCGCGATCACCCAGGCGGCGATCACCTTCCACGGGTTGTGGACGACGAATCGTCCGAGTTTGGTGAACACCCCGAACCCCTCCTGAGGTCTATCTACCTGCCGGTCGGTTGGTAGACTACCTGCCGGTCGGTAGGCAAGTGAAGTGCGCTCACGGGGAAAGGAAGTGAGAGGGTGGTCACGTGCAGCAGCCGATGAATCCCCGTGAGCGGGTGAGAGACACCAAGACGGAGATCCACCGGGCGGCGGTCGAGCTGTTCTCCAGCCAGGGGTACGACAAGACCAGCCTGCGCGAGATCGCCGAGCGGGTCGGCATCACCAAGGCGTCGCTGTACTACCACTACTCGTCCAAGCAGGACTTGCTGCGCGCGATCGTCGGCACCTTCCTGGACGACATCTTCGAGGTGCTCGCCCGGTCCGACGAGCTGCCGTGGTCCCCGGAGGCTGAGCGTGAACTGCTCGGTGCGTACGTCGACGTGGTGATCCAGCACCGGTCGACCGGGCCGGCGCTGCTGCGCGACATCGCCGCCGTACTCGCGGCGTTCGGTGACGACCTGGACGCGCTGATCGCCCAGAGCCGGCGCTTCCAGCTGTGGCTGGCGGGTCCGAACCCGACTCCCGCCGACCGCCTCCGCGCCGCCGCCGCGGTCGAGACTGTCGGCGCCGCGATGTCCACCGAGCTCGACCTGGGCGTCACCGACGCCGAGATCCGCGCCGTCCTCCTCGACGCCGCCACCGCGATCCTCTCCCGCCGTGGCACCCCCGTCAGCCTTCCTGGCGACCGATGACCTGCCGGCGGCAGTCCTGCGGTCGCCCCGTGAGCACCTTCCGATTCACGGCGCCACAGTGGCTACACCCCGGCGAGGCCACGTGCGCACCTACGTCCCTCCCGTGAAGAAACCCGTGCGCACTGCCGAACACCTCAGCCCGGGCATCCCGGTCGAACGCGCCTGCAGTTGAGCGGGCATCCCGGTCGAACGCGCCTGCAGTTGAGTGAGCTGTAGCCGCCGGGAGTTCTGGAGAGTTCACTTGGCGTTCAGGGGCGGCAAACGCTGGGGTGTTTGCGTTTGGACATTCGGGCCGAGTGGAGGGGTGGTCATGCGGAGGTTAGTGGTTGCGCTGGTGGTACTGCTCGCAGGCGGTACGGCGCTGGTGCCGCCGGCGGAGGCCGGTGGGCGGGAGGCTGTGCGGTTCGCGACGTACAACGCGAGCCTGAACCGGGGTGCGGCCGGACAGTTGGTCGCGGACCTGAGTACCGGCACCAACGCGCAGGCGAAGGCGGTCGCCGAGGTGATCCAGCGGACGCGGCCGGACGTGTTGCTGATCAACGAGTTCGACTTCGTGCCGAACCGGCAGGCGGCGAACCTGTTCCGGGCCAACTACCTGGCTGTCGGCCAGGGCGGGGCGAACCCGATCGACTACCCGTACGTGTACGTCGCACCGTCCAACACCGGGATTCCGAGCGGGTTCGACCTGAACAACGACGGGCGGATCGCGGGTGGTGACGACGCGTTCGGCTTCGGCACGTTCGAAGGCCAGTTCGGCATGGCCGTGTACTCGCGCTACCCGATCGACACCCGGCACGTCCGGACGTTCCAGCTGTTCCGGTGGAAGGACATGCCGGGCGCACTGCTGCCGGACGACCCGGCCACGCCGGCGCCCGCCGACTGGTACTCGCCGGCCGAGCTCAACGTCTTCCGGCTGTCCAGCAAGTCGCACTGGGACCTCCCGGTCAAGGTCGGCAAGCGCACCGTGCATTTCCTGGTCTCGCACCCGACACCGCCGACGTTCGACGGCGCCGAGGACCGCAACGGACGGCGCAACCACGACGAGATCCGGTTCTGGGCCGACTACGTCCAGCCCGGCAAGCGGTCGTCGTACATCTACGACGACAACGGCCGGTACGGCGGTCTGCGGCCGGGCAGCGCGTTCGTCGTCGCGGGCGACCAGAACAGCGACCCGCTCGACGGAGACTCGGTCCCCGGCTCGATTCAGCAACTGATCGAGCACCCGCGGATCATCGACCCGAGGCCGGCGTCGGCCGGCGCCGCGGAGGCCGCCGTCCTGCAGCGTGGAGCGAACACGTCGCACCGAGGCGACCCGAAGTACGACACCGCGGACTTCGCGGACAATCCCGCGCCGGGGAACCTGCGGGCCGACTACGTGCTGCCGTCGCGTCAGTTGCGGCCGGTCGGGGCGGGCGTGTTCTGGCCGCCGCAGGCGGATCCGCTGTCGCGGCTGACCGGTGTCTTCCCGTTCCCGACGAGCGACCACCGACTGGTCTGGGTCGACGTTCGCATCCCCGGCCACCACTGACCGGCTGGGGCTAGCGTTCGAGGTGATCCTTCAGTGCGTCGAGGCGGCTGTCCCAGTCGCGGGCCATGGCGGCCAGGAACTGCTGGGCGACCTGCATCGGCGCCGAGTGCAGGCGGAAACGGACGCGGCGGCGTTCTCCGTGTTCCGGGGTCACCAGGCCGGCGTCGGTCAGCAGTGTCAGATGCTTGGCGATCGCCTGCCGGGTGATCGGCAGGCGATTCGCCAGATCCGTGGCGGTCGCCGGGCCGCCCGACGCCAGCGCCGCCAGGATGCTGCGCCGGCTCGGGTCGGCCAGGGCGACGAACACCTGCTCCGCGACCGCCTCCATGTCGGCCCTGCTCGGGTCCTGCGTCATCTCAGGCTGCATCCAGGTATTCGACCAGTTCGTCGAGCTCGGCGGTCCAGCCCTGCGTGTTGGCCTCGAACGCCTTGCGGTACTCGTCCTGCGGAAGTTGCGCGAAGCCGGTCTCCACGACGGTCAGCCGGGTGCCGGCGCCGACGGGCACGAGCGTGAACTCGACATAGGTACGCCGCGGGTCCTCCGCGGGCAGACCATAGATGTGCCAGGTGAAGCCGAACGTGGTCGGTTCCTCGACCCGCTCGATCCGCATCTGCGCGTGGTCCCCGCTGGTCCAGGTCATCTCCGCCCTACCGCCCTCCCTCAGGTCGATCGTCGCCTGGTGACCGAACCACGTGCCCAGCCCCTCGGCCGTGGTCAACGCCGCCCACACCTTCGCGGGCGGGTGCGCGATCTCAACCGTCCGCTCGATCCGATCAGGAAACCCCATTACAACCTCCAAGTAGCAACCGTTCGGTTGCCATGAACATATTGCAACTCTCGGGTTGCGTCAAGCGTACGGGTGTGTGCGGTGCCGGAAGAGAACGCCGCCGTAGCGCGGGTGCGACGTGCGGCTGGGGGCTCAGCACTCGGCGGGTGGTCGTGGGTGTGGGAGATGGCGAACGCCGCCGGAGTGGCCGGCGGCGTTCGGAGTGGCAGTTACTTGGTGATGCCGGGGTCCCTGGGGGACTGGCCTTGGGGACCGTTGGTGCGCTGGTCCTCGCGTTGACCGGTCTGCGGCGCGGGTTGCGTGCCGTCGGGCTTGGTGAGGCTGACCTTGGGCGGGGTAACGCCCGTGCCGGCGGCTGCCATGGCGGCGCGGGTGTCGGCGGCGGCGCCGGTGCGGCCGGCCAGGCTCTCCGCGGTCTGAGTGAACTCCGCGAACGCCTGCTGGCGTGCTTCCGGCGACTCCATGTCCGCGATCCGCTGGGCGCGGGCGATCAGGCTGTCGATGTCGGAGCGCTCGGGGCTGGCCTGGTTCAGGTCCGGGTCCACTCGGAACTGCTCGTAGCCGGCCCGCGCAGCGTTGGCGAGCCGAGTGGTGTACGACCGCCGCGTGTCCTGCACCCAACGAGACACCCTGTTCGCGGTCTCGGCGACTACGCGACCGGCGCCCTGGGCTCCGTCTACGACCGCACGGCCGGTGGTCCGAGCTCCCTCCGCCACGGCCCGTCCCGCGGTCTGCGCTCCCTCCGCCACCGCCCGTCCCGCGGCCTGCGTGCCTTCCGCGACGGCGCGACCCGCAGTCTGTGCACCCGCAGCCACCGCGCGACCGGCAGTCTGGGCACCGTCGACGACGGCGCGACCCGCAGTCTGTGCACCCGCAGCCACCGCGCGACCGGCAGTCTGGGCACCGTCGACGACGGCACGGCCGGCGGTCTGGGTGCCTTCCGCGACCGCCCGCCCGGCGGCCTGAACGCGCTCAGTGGCCACCGTCGCAGCCAGGTCGGCGGCCACCGCGGCCTGCCGGCCGGCGTCGACCGTCGCGTCCCGCCCGGTTCGATAGGCGCCGGCCGCTCGCTGCCCGAGCTCGTTGGCCCGATTGGTCGTCGCCTGCCACGCCTCGCCCGCCCGGGTCATCGTGTTCTGACCGAACTCCCGCGCCTGGCTGGCCAGTTGCTGCGCACCCTCGCTCAGCCGGATCACCGTCTGCCGGGCCACCTCACGCGCCCGCAGTACCGCACCGAGAATCCGGCCGGGCGGCTCCAGTTGTTTGTCGATCAGCTTCTTCAGTGCGAGCTGCTCCTCAGGGCTGCGGTCCGCGAGCCAGCCCATCGCCTGACCCCAGTTGCCCTGTTCCCACAGTCCGGGGCCCTGGTGTGGTGTCGTCATCTGTCGATCTCCTAGTCGATGTAGACCGCGTAGTTGACACCCACCGCAACGGTCAGCGGGTCTCTGGTCGGCTTGTTGCTGAAGAGGTGCAACTGGGCGCCGGGACGGACCCAGACAGCGAGGTGCCGGCGGTCTGCGCCCGCGCCCGGGGCCCACTCGTCGAGGAACGTCGGGCTGCTCTCGTCACCGACGTAGTCGGGCTCGCCCCAGTGCTTGCGGGCCAGCTCCAGGTGGTCCGGCCAGTGGTCGTCGAGCCCTGCCTCCGCGGCCGGGATGTCGTCGGGGGTGATCCGGTACGCGCACCAGCCGGCGTTCCGCACGTCGGCGAACGCCATGCCGTCGAACACGATCATCGTCGTACCCCGCCGGGTGGTGAATCCCCAGGACGCCTGCCCGGGCTCGATCTGCTGGCCCGGCTTGAGCGGCCACGGCTGCCAGTCGGTCGCGTTCATCACCCGCTGGACCAAGGCGCGGACCACGGCTGGGCCGGAGGCGTCGCTGTCCGGACCGGCGATCGGTCGCCAGTCCTGTATCTCGGCGAGGTCGGCCATGGCCAGGTCGTCCTCGTCGAGCGGCCTTTCCTGGGTCTTCATCTCCGGGCTTGTTCCTTCCGTCTGTGCTCAGGCCCCGCGTCGGCAACCGTAGGCGCCGGGTGGGTTCATCGGGTGCTTCGGTCACGTCCCGGGCTGATCCGTTCGCCGGTGCGCCGGAGTCGGCGTCGCAGGCTGGGGTTGAGGCTGTGCCGTTCGGCGGTGGGTCAGCGCTCCGGGGCTTTGTGATCCCGGGTGGTGGACTGTCCGGTCTGGCGGTGGTGTTCGTTGCCGGCCGGGCGCTCGCCTGCTGGGCGGCCCTGCTCGCCGTTGGAGACCCGGGGCGGGGCTTGGCCGGTGAACGCGGCGTCGAACTCCTTCGTGAGTTTGCCCTTCGCGTCGGCTTGGCTGCTCGCCGACTGGTCGGGCGCCACGGACGGGTCCGGCGACCACTGCTGATTGGAGGCTGCGGCCGCCTGGACGTCGGCGGGTCGCTGCTGGCCTTCCGTGCCGGGGCGAGCTGGGGCTGCCTGGTGGTTGGCCTGACCGGTGCCTGAGGCAACCCACGCCTGGCGCTGGTCGACCGGCGGCCGCTGTACGTCGGACTGGGCCGCCGCGCGTCCGTCCGGCACCACGGCGTGCTGCCCGACGAGATCCGGGTTCTGCACCTCCGACTGACCGGGCGCCTGAGTCTCCGACTGCGCAGAAGTTCGAGCCTCCGGGCCGCTCGGGGTTCGGACTTCCGGCTGGGCAGGTGCCTGGGCCTCGGGCTGCGCCGGTGCCTGGGCCTCGGGCTGGGCCGGTGCCTGGGCCTCGGGCCCAGTCGGTGTTTGTGCCTCCGGTCCGGTGGACGACTGCGCCTCGCGGAGTTGTTGCTGGAGGGCTTGCATCTGTTGCTGGGTTTGCAGTTGTGCCTGGAGGAGCTGCTGCTGGATCGACTCCAGCTGCAGCTGGAACTGCTGGTTCTGCAGCATGGTCGCCTGCAACTGGAGCTGCGCCGCGCGGAGCTGGTCGGCGAGCGGCGCCTGCTGCGCAGGCTGCTGCTGTTGAGGTTGTTGCGCTCCGGGGGGCGCACCCATCCGGCCCTCCGGACGGAAGACGTCCTCCATCCGCCCCTGCGACAAGGCTTGGAGATCCGAGCGGGTGATCCGGTGCCGTCCGATCGACTCCCGGACCGCCGGATCCATCTTCTTCACGTCCTTCGCCGCCTGCGCGTAG
Organism: Kribbella turkmenica; assembly: GCF_004348725.1. Classification (GTDB taxonomy): domain Bacteria; phylum Actinomycetota; class Actinomycetes; order Propionibacteriales; family Kribbellaceae; genus Kribbella; species Kribbella turkmenica. Next base: position 7,621 of record NZ_SMKR01000137.1, on the reverse strand, counting down.
GCCGCCTTGATCGCCTTCGTCCCGCGCCGCGTGGCCCGCCACCGGGAAAACCGGTTGGCCCGTCCGTCCGGGACGCGACCGGCCGCGTCCTGGCTCAGTGTCCGGGCGAGGTCGCGGTGCCGCTGCCCGCCGAACTGCGCGGCCACCTGGCTCTCGGCCAGCATCTGCAGCTCGGCCTTGGTCAGGTTGGCCCGGCCGATCCGCTCGCGGACGACCGGGTCCATCCGCTTCGCGTCCCGCGCGGCCTGGGCGTAGGCGGCCTTGAGCGTCTTGGTTCCGCGCCGCGTGTTCCGCCAACGGGAGATGCCGTTGGACATCCGCCGGATCCGGCCCGGCTCCGGGGAGGGCTCGCTCATTCAGGGTCTCCTAGTCGATGTAGACGGCGTAGTTGACCCCGACAGACGTCGTCAGCGGGTCCTTGGTGGGCTTGTTGCTGTACAGGTGGAACTGCGCGCCCGGACGCAGCCAGACGGCCAGATGCCGCCGGCCGGCGCCTGCTCCGGCGTCCCACTCGTCCACGAACGTCGGGCTGCTGTCGTCGCCGACGTAGTCCGGCGGGCCCCAGTGACGGGTTGCCAGCGTGAGGTGCTCCGGCCAGTGCGCGTCCAACCCGGCCTCGGCGGCGGCGATGTCGTCCGGACCGATCTCGAACGCCGACCAGCCGCTGTCCGGGCAGTCGGAGAAGACCAGGCCGTCGAACACGATCATCGTCGTACCGCGGGGCGTGGTGAATCCCCACGAGACCATCTCGGCCGCGATCACCTCGCCCGGCTCCAGCGGCCACGGTCGCCACGGGGTCCGGGACATCACCCGGTTGACGAGCGCGCGGACGACCTGCGGGCCGGAGTCGTCGTTGTCCGGCCCGGCGAGTGTGGTCCAGTCCCGAACCTCGGCAAGGTCCGCCATCGCCAGGTCGTCCTGGTCGAGCGGCCTGGCTTGTGTCTTCATCCGGCGCCGTCGTCCTTCCTCGTGCGGTGACTCGAGCAGACGTCCCCGTGCGGACGTCGTGCGCAGCGTGCGTTGACCAGGGCAACTACTCCCCGCGGCACGGGCGACTACCCTGCGTCCGCGGCAGTAATCACTGACCGCAACGGTAGGGCGCCGCCCGGGTCAGATGCCAGGGGGTTCGACGCGGCTGTGGACAACCTGGATCCACCGCAGACACGACCGCTTCGCCCTGCCTGTGGACGGCGTGCGCGGGCCGATCAGACCAGGCCGTACGCTGGTCCGGTGAACAAGGAACACCACTACGGCTTCGAGACACTCGCCATCCACGCCGGGAACGAGCCCGACCCGACCACCGGTTCGGTGGTGCCGCCGATCTACGCGACCAGCACCTACAAGCAGGACGGCGTCGGCGGCCTGCGCAACGGCTACGAGTACTCCCGGTCGGCGAACCCGACCCGGACGGCGCTGGAGGAGTGTCTCGCCGCGATCGAGGCGGGCACGCGCGGCTTCGCCTTCGCCAGTGGTCTGGCCGCCGAGGACACGCTGATCCGCTCGCTGTGCGTGCCGGGTGACCACGTGGTGTTCCCGGACGACGCGTACGGCGGTACGTTCCGGCTGTTCGCCAGGGTGCTCGGCACCTGGGGGGTCGAGATGACCCCGGCCGCGGTCACCCACCCGGAGGCGATCCGGGCCGCCGTCCGCCCAGGCAGGACCAAGGTGATCTGGCTGGAGACGCCGACCAACCCGCTGCTGAACGTCGCCGACATCGCCATCGTCGCCCAGATCGCGCACGACGCCGGTGCCCTGCTGGTCGTCGACAACACGTTCGCCTCGCCGTACCTGCAGCAGCCGCTGGAGCTCGGTGCGGACGTGGTCGTGCACTCGACCACGAAGTACATGGGTGGTCACTCTGACGTCGTCGGCGGCGCGCTGATCGTCCGCGACGCCGAGCTGGCCGACAAGATCGCCTTCCACCAGAACGCGATCGGTGCGGTCGCCGGCCCGTTCGACTCCTGGCTGGTACTGCGGGGCATCAAGACCCTCGGCGTCCGGATGGACCGGCACAGCGACAACGCCGAGCGGGTCGTCGAGTTCCTGCAGCGCCACGAGTCCGTCACCCAGGTGCTGTACCCGGGGATCGACGGGCACGCCGGGCACGAGACCGCCGCGAAGCAGATGAAGCGGTTCGGCGGCATCGTGTCGTTCCGGGTCGCGGGCGGCGAGCAGCAGGCGATCGACATCTGCAACCGGGCCGAGGTCTTCACGCTGGGCGAGTCGCTCGGCGGGGTCGAGTCGCTGATCGAGCACCCCGGGAAGATGACGCACGCCTCGGTCGCGGGGACGCCGCTGGAGGTACCGGCCGACCTGATCCGGCTGAGCGTCGGCATCGAGACGGTCGACGACCTGCTGTCGGACCTCGACCGCGCGATGTCGTGATCCGTGGGACTCGTGGTTGCGGTCGACTTCGGGTCGACCTTCACGAAGGCGATCGCGGTGGACTCCGGCTCGGGCGAGCTGGTCGCCCGGGCCGAGCACCGCACCACCATCGGCAGCGACGTGATGGACGGCTGGCATGCCTGCCGGTCCGTGCTCGTGGATGCCGATCGGGGCGTCGCCAAGGCTGACGTGCTGGCCTGTTCCAGTGCGGGTGGCGGTCTGCGGATCGGTGTCGTCGGCAACGAGGAGCTGGTCACCGCCGAGGCCGGCCGCCGGGTCGCGCTGTCCAGCGGCGGCCGGGTGGTTGCCGTGGTCAACGGTGGACTCACGCCGACCTCGTTGAAGGAACTGCGGAAGGACCGGCCGGACGTGGTCCTCCTGCTCGGCGGCACCGACGGCGGCAACTCCGCCGTCCTGGTCAAGGCCGCGTCGACGCTGGCCACCTACCGCTGGCGTCGCCCGGTCGTTGTCGCCGGCAACATCGCGGCGCAGGCGGAGATCCAGGAGACGCTCGCGTCGGCCCGCGTACCGCACGTGCTGGCGGACAACGTCGTACCGGAGATCGGGGTGTTCGCGCCGGACAGTGCGCGGGCGGCGATCCGGGAGATGTTCCTGGCGCACGTGATCGGCGGCAAGAACCTGTCCAGGGATCCCGCCTTCACCACGATGGTCCGGGCCGCGACACCGGACGTCGTACTGCGCGGCGTCGAGGTGCTGGCGGGGTTGCACGGTGACGTTGCGGTCGTGGACGTCGGCGGGGCGACCACGGACGTGCACTCGGTGATCGAGCTCGACCCGGAGGACGCCAACCTCGGGCGTGAGGTGGTCGCGACCCACCCGGTGACGCGGACGGTCGAGGGCGATCTCGGGATGCGGTGGAGCGCGGTGCCGGTGGCGGCCGCGGGGATCGAGGCGGGACTCGTTCCCGACGACGTCGCCCTGCGCCAGGCCGCGATGCGCAGGCATGACGATCCGTCGTACCTGCCGGACAGCGTGGCCGGGGCGTCGTACGACGAGACGCTGGCGCGGATCGCGGCGACGGTCGCGGTCAGGAGGCACGCGGGCCGGCAGCGGATCGTGTTCGGGCCGGGTGGACGGGTGATCGAGCGGTCCGGGAAGGACCTGCGCGAGGTGGACCTGCTGGTCGGGTCCGGGGGAGTGCTGCGGCACAACGGGCCCGAGGTGGCGGCGCGGATCCTCGGATCGGTCGCGGCGAACGCGCAGGAGGAGGGCTGGCTCGTCCCCGAGCACCCGGCGATCGCGGTCGACCAGGACTACGTGCTGGCAGGCGTGGGCCTGCTCGCCGATCTCGACCCGACGGCGGCCGCCGGGCTGGCGGGCCGCATTCATGGATCGGTCCCCGCCGGGCACTAGTCTCAGCAGCAGGCGACGCGGTGGAGGTGTGATGAGCGAGGCGGGGCGACACGACGGCCCGGCGACCACGTCTGAGGCCGACGTGGCGGCCAGTGAGCGGACGACACGCCGGGACGGGCGTGCGGCCGAGGTACCGGAGACCGGGCCGGACGCCGACGTATCGGACGTGGGTGGTGACAACCCGAGTCCGGTGGCGGACAACGAGGTACTGCGGGAGACCAGCGAGCACGTCGAGCCTGCCGAGGACCACCTGCTCGTCGCGTCCACCAGGGGCCGGGTCGACACCGGGGTGACGCCGGGGATGCAGATCGCCAGTGCGTGGGCCTGGCGGTTCCTGGTGATCGTGGCCGCGGTGCTCGTGATCGGCTACGGGATGCGCTACCTGTCCGAGGTGGTCGTGCCGGTGACGGTCGGCGTACTGCTCACCGCGCTGCTCGTCCCGGTGACCAGCGGCCTGCAGAAGTTGCGGATCCCGCGCGGCCCGGCGGCCGGGATCACCGTGCTCGCCACTGTCGTCCTGGTCGCCGGTCTGCTCACGCTCGTCGGTACGCAGATCGCCAGCCAGTTCGAGACCCTGTCGAACCAGGTCGGCGAAGGTGTCCAGGAGGTCCGCGACCTGGCCCGGCTCAACTTCGGTCTCGACGACCAGGACATCACCAACGCCTTCAACGCGCTGCGCGACGAGATCACGTCCGGCGGTGCGCTCGGCCAGCGCGCGGCCGAGGTCGGGACCACGGCGACGCACGTCGTCGCCGGGTTGTTCATCGCGTTGTTCTGCCTGTTCTTCTTCCTCTACCAGGGCGAGCAGATCTGGGCCTGGCTGGTCCGGCTGTTCCCGCGGCAGGCGCGGGAGAAGGCCGACTCGTCCGGCCGGAAGGCGTGGGTGTCGCTGACCGCGTTCGTCCGGGCCACCATCATCGTCGCCGCGGCGGACGCGATCGGCATCTCGTTGGGGGCCGCCATCCTCGGCCTGCCGCTGGTGGGCGCGATCGGGATCCTGGTCTTCGTCGGCGCGTTCGTGCCGGTAATCGGCGCGCTGATCAGCGGCGTGGTCGCCGTCCTGGTCGCGCTCGTCGCCAAGGGCCCGATCGTGGCGATCATCATGCTGGGGGTCGTGATCGGCGTCCAGCAGCTCGAGGCGCACGTGCTGCAGCCGTTCCTGCTCGGCCGCGCGGTATCCGTGCACCCGCTGGCGATCATCCTGGCGATCGCCACCGGCGTGATCGTCGCCGGGATCGTCGGCGCGCTGGTCGCCGTACCGACGGTCGCCGTCCTGAACACCATCGTCAACCACCTGGCCGGCAACGACGTCGATCCCGAACCACCCCGTCGCCAGCTGCCCCGGCGAAGACGCCCTTCGCCCGAGGTGGTCGACGGCTGACGAACGCGAGGGCCTCACCGGGCGACCCGGTGAGGCCCTCCGTTCATAGGCAGCCGCTCGTCAGTGCAGTGCGGCGGCTGCGGAGCTCTCGACGGACTCGTCCGGCTTGGCGCCGTCCGAGCGACCGGCGAGTCGCTGCTCCGGAGTGATGACCGCGATGACGAACGCGATCGCGAGGAACGGCACCGAGACCAGGAACACGTCGTCCATCGCCTGGACCAGACCTTGCAGGGCCCAGCCCTTCATCGGCGGCTTCAGGGCGTGCAGCGCCTCGACGCTGTTCGCCGCCTTGGCCAACCCGTCGACCATGGACTGCGTCGCGTGCGGAACGATCTCGGTCAGGTGTTCCTTCAGCCGGCTGGTCAGGACGGCGCCGTACACCGCCGTACCGATCGCGCCGCCCATCGAGCGGAAGAACGTCATCGTCGAGGTCGCGCTCCCCATGTGCTGCCGGGGCACGCTGTTCTGCGCCGCGGTCACGGTGATCTGCATCGACAGACCCAGGCCGGTGCCCATCACGAACATGTAGGTCGCCAGGTGCCAGTACGGCGTGGTCATGCTGAGCGTGGACAGCAGCACCATCGCTCCGCCGACCAGGACCGCGGAGATCACCGGGTACACCTTGTAGCGCCCGGTCCTGCTCATCAGCTGGCCGCTCGGGATCGAGGCGGAGAAGATGCCGACGATCATCGGCAGCAGGGCCAGCCCGGAGCGGGTCGGCGACATGTCCTTGACCGCCTGCAGGTACAGCGGCAGGAAGATCAGCGCACCGAACATCGCGAATCCGAGCAGGAACGCGTACCCGGCGTACCCGGAGAAGATGCGGCCCTTGAACAGGTCCATCGGGATGATCGGCTCGGCCACCTTCAGCTCGACGAACACGAAGCCGACGGCGAGCACGACGGCCGCGGCCAGCAGGGCGATCGTGGTCCGGTCGTCCCAGCCGTTGCCCGGCCCGCTCCAGGAGATCGCCAGCAGCAGCGTGGTGACCGCGCCGGTGATCACCGCGGCGCCGAGGTAGTCGATCTTGTGCGACCGCCGCACGTGCGGGAGCTTCAGGACGGCGGCGACGACGGCCAGGGCGACCAGGCCGATCGGCAGGTTGATCCAGAAGATCCAGCGCCAGCCCGGACCGTCGGTGAGCAGACCACCGAGCAGCGGGCCGGCCACCGAGGACAGGCCGAAAACGGCACCGAAGTACCCCATGTACTTACCGCGCTCGCGTGGCGGGATGACGTCGCCGATGGTGGCGAAGGCCAGGGACATCAGACCGCCGGCGCCGAGACCCTGGACGGCCCGGAAGCCGATCAGCATCTCGATGTTCTGCGCCAGCGCGGACAGCACCGAGCCGGCCAGGAAGGTGACGATCGCCGCGATGAACAGCGGGCGGCGGCCGTACAGGTCGGAGATCTTGCCCCACAGCGGGGTGGAGGCGGTCGAGGTCAGCAGGTACGCCGTGACCACCCAGGACAGCTTGTCCAGGCTGTTGAACTCGCTGACGATCTGTGGCAGCGCGGTGCCGACGATGCTCTGGTCGAGCGCGGCCAGGAACATTCCGGCCATCAGGCCGCCGAGGACGACCAGGATCTGCTTGTGGGACAGGTAGTTCGGGGTATCGGTGTCAGGCGCAGCGCCGCCGCTGGTGGCGGGCTCGGTCGTGCTCATCTGGTGCTCTCCAGGTTGTCGTCGGTGTGGTCGCGGGCTGCGGGCTCCCCGCCGGCCGCGACGTCTTCGGTACGGCGGTCCGCCGCGGCCGGCCGGATTCGCGGGGCGACGGCGGCCCAGCCCTTGTCGGCCCAGCTCTTGTCGGTGGTGGGGTCGGTCAGGTTGGCGACGCCGTCGGCGAATCGGGTCATCAATCGCTCGAAGGTCTCGATGTCCTCCTCGGACCAGCCGTCCATGGCCGCACTGAGCAACTCCATCCGGCGGCGAGCGCCGGACTCCCACTGCTCGACGCCCTGCTCGGTCAGCTCGACCCGGAAGGCGCGGCCGTCGTCGGGGTCGGAGGAGCGGCGGATCAGGCCGAGCTGCTCGAGTGCCCGGACGTGCCGGCTGGCGGTGGAGGCGTCGAGTTCCATCCGCGCGGCGAGGTCGGACAGCCGGAGCGCGCCGCTGCAGCGCAGCACGAACAGCGCCACGTGGGCGCTGTGGTCGAGCGTGTCGCCGGGCTGCTTCGCCTTGAGCCGGCGGCCGATCCGGGTGAACGCGTGCATGACTCCCTCGATCGGGGTCTGCGGAGAGTACGCGTCGTTTACTTGCATGCTGCAAGCATATACATCCTTGCGTGATACACGCAAATGAGTTTCCAGAATCATCAGGGAGCCGCCACTCATTTACTCGCAGTCTTCGGCTGGTCACCATTCGCAGTGGAGGAGAATGCTCGCCGTTCTGTTGACGTCGGAAGGGTGCATTCTGTGACGCGGGCAGCGGTGGTGACCGGGGGTGGTTCGGGGCTCGGGCGGGAGATGGCTCTGGCGTTGG
>NZ_SMKR01000136.1 GCF_004348725.1 Kribbella turkmenica | reverse complement strand
GCGGGTGGGGGTCGGCCGGTCGACGATCCTTCCGCCGGCGGTGAGGATCGCGTCGATCCGGGGCTGGGCGTGGTCGTGGGCGACGAAGAGCTCCGGGCGGAGGCGGTTGCGCTGGCGGCGGCGGGCCTCGTCGGTCGCGTCCATCTGCTGGAAGAACAGCACCGGGTTGAGCCGGCGCGGGTCGTTGAGGTCGGTGACGTACGGGCGGTTGTCGGCTTCGTACCCGAGGACGGTCTGCCAGAAGCTCCGCATCGCCGGTACGTCGACGGCGTCCATCCCGAACTGCACGAAGCGCAACCGCGTCGGGTCCGCCGTCAGCCCGAGCTCGTGCGCGGCAGACTGGACCCGGCCGGCCAGGTCGGCGAACCGCTCGTCCTCCCACAGGTCTTTGCCGGTGTCGATGACCACGCCGTCCGGTCGCAGGTCGACCAGCAGCGGAATCCCGGCCGCGTCCGCCAGCCCGGCGACGGTGCTGGCCAAGCTGACCGCCTGCCCGGGGGAGGCTGTCGGGTAGAAGGTCATCCCGCCGAACAGCAGTTGCCAGTCGGTCGCGTCCTGCGCGACGTCGCCCCCGACGATGTCGACCTCGTTGCCGTCCGCATCGGCAACCGTGCTGTAGTAGTCGCCCGCCTGCGCCTCCCGCCCGCCGGCCGTCCTGGCAGTCTCCCGCGCCTGCGCGAGCGTCCACGGACGGACCACGTCGACATGGATCCGGTTGCGCAGCGGTCGCGGCTCGTCCAGCGACCGGATCGAGAACGTCGGATCCCGGCGCAACGGATCCACCAGGGAATCCGCGGCCCGGTCGTAGCCGAGGACGGCGTGCCAGAACGACGCCACCGATGTACGGTCGACGGCCTCGACCCCTAGGTGCAGCTCCTGCAGAGCGGACGGGTCGGCCGTCAGACCGAGCTCCTTCGCCGTGGCCGAGATTCCCGCCACCAGCTCCGGATCCGGAACCCGTACCCGCACCCCGCGATCGCGCAGCTCCATCAACGGGAGACCGCCGGGCGACAGCTCGGCGATCCGTTCGGCCAGCGCCGCGCCCGCCGTCTGGGACTCGGCGTCGAACCAGGCGCTCAGACCGGAACCGAGGACGCGCCACTGGTTGCTCATGCGCCATACAGTAGCGACGAAGCTTCCACCGGTCGCCGACTTCGGACGGATGGCATCGAGTCGAGCGGCCGATTCACTGAGGGGTATGACAGCTCAGGGTGGACCGACCGGACCGACCGAACGGGCGCTGGCACCGGACCTGGCCCGGGGGTTCATGCTGCTGTTCATCACGCTGGCGAACTCGCACCACTTCGTCCACGGAACGACCGTCTTCGGCGGGTTCCCGATGGACGGCTCGGTCGTGGACCGGGTCGTCGGCTTCCTGATCTCGACGCTCGTCGACGGGCGGGCCTTCCCGATGTTCGGCCTGCTCTTCGGGTACGGCGTCGCCCAGATCGTCCGGCGGCAGCGCGAGTCCGGGCAGGAGTGGCGGCCGTCCGCAGGTTGCTGTGGCGACGGAGTCTGGTCCTGGTCGTCCTCGGCTTCCTGCACGCGATGCTGCTGTACATCGGCGACATCCTCGCGGCGATGGCGTGCTCCTCTTCCTCGGCGTCTGGGCGTTGCGCTGGAAGGACCGCCGGCTGCTCCTCGTGGCCGCGGTCGTGCTGGTGATCTCGTCGTTGCCGAGTGACGACTCGCTCTCGACGGCGAGCGACGCCGCGGATCCGTCGATGCTGCCGCAGAACCTGCTCGACCAGTTCGCCGACCGGATCGTCGTCCACCCGTGCATCGCGCTGCTCGGTCCGATCGGGTTCGTGGCGCCGTTCCTGATCGGGCTCTGGGCCGGCCGCCGGCGCGTCCTCGAACGCCCGGCCGAGCACCTCACCCTGCTCCGCACGACGTCGATCGCCGGCATCACGGTCGCGGTCGTCGGCGCGCTGCCCGTGTCGCTGGTGGCCGGCGGGGTGATCGACCGGCCGGACGACCACACGCTGTCGATCGTCGGCCCGCTGCACGACTCGGCCGGCGTCCTCGGCGGATTCGGGTACGCCGCCTCGGTCGTGCTGATCGCGCTGCGTCTCCGGAACCGCCAGGGCCCGCTCATCGTGGCGGTCGCCGCGGCCGGGCAACGTTCGCTGACCTGTTACCTGACGCAATCCGTGGTCTGGGCGGTCGTGTTCACGCCGTACCTGCTGGATCTGTCGCGGACTCTGAGCACGGCCACGAGGCCCTGCTCGCGGTCGCGACCTGGCTGGCAACGGTCGTGCTGGCCGACCGGATGCGGCGCAGGAACCACCGCGGACCGTTCGAGATCCTGATCCGCCGGTTCACCTACCGGTCGCCGAAGGCAGCGCCCGCCCGGTCCGCGGGTGGTGTTGTAATAACGGCGTGACGAGTGGGCAGGAGCCGGCGGGGGACGTCCGGCTGGGACGGGTCGGCAAGGGGCTGCGGATCCTCGTGGCCGTGGCCGGCATCGGGCTCCTGGTCAACGGTTCGGTGCGGGCCACCGACGACGCCTGGCCGTTCGGTCCGATGTCGCAGTACGCGATGTCCGTGCCGGACGACGCGTCGATCACCTACACCCGGATCAGCGCGCAGACCGACGCCGGGACGACGGTCGACGTACCGCTGAACATCGAGGGTGCCGGTGTCGCCCGGGCCGAGATCGAGGCGCGGACCGGGGAGATCGTGAAGGATCCGTCGTTGCTGCAGCAGGTCGCGGACGGATGGGCCGAGAAGCACCCGGACGAGCCGAAGTACGTGAAGCTCGCACTGATCCGCGACACCACCCAACTGGTGAACGGCCGGGTCGCGGGCCCGCCGACGCCAGAGGTGCTCGCCACCTGGGAGGTGCGCCGGTGAGCTCGGTCGACGCGCCGGCCCGACGGTCTCCGGTGAGCCGGGTCGCGGGCTGGTTCACGCCGCACATCGCGCTCGCGCGGGTGGCGTGGTTGCGGACCGTTCTCTACCTGTTCGTCATCCTCGACATGCACGCCTTCGTCCGGGACACCCGGCTCAAGGGTGAGCACTCGGGGCTGTACCAGCCGTTGTTGCTGGCCCGGATCCTCGACCTGCCCCGGCCGTCGGTGGCGATCACGACCACCCTGTACGTCGTCCTGATCGTGACCTGCCTCGTCGGAGCGACGAACTACTTCCCGCGGATCACCGGCTGGATCGTCGCACCGGCGTTCACCTGGTGGGTGCTGATCGGGATGAGCGACGGCAAAGTCGACCACGACCACCTCGCGTTGGTGATCGCGCTCTGGGTGCTGCCGACGGTGAAGTCCGGTCGGCGCGGCCCGGCGGCGTACGGCGACCAGACCAGGTCGGAGGCGGCCGGGTGGGCGGTGCGCTGCGTGCAGATCTGCGTGATCGCGACGTACTTCCTGTCCGCGGTCGCGAAACTGCGAAGCGCCGGCTGGGCACTGACCTGGCCGGGCAGCGCCGTCCTGACCTGGGCGATCGTACGGCGGCCGCACCCGGTCGGAGAGTGGTTGCTGCACCACCCGGGGCTGCTGCACGGGATGCAGTGGGTCGGCATCGTCGCCGAGTTCCTGTCGCCGGTGATCCTGTGGCTCAAAGGCCGGTGGCAGTTGCTCGGGGCGCTGTTCTTCCTCGGGTTCCACGCGGCGAACACGGCGATTCTGCTGATCCACTTCCTGCCGACCGTGGTCTGCTGGCTGGCGTTCGCGCCGCTGGAGCGGCTCGTGCCGTGGCTCCGGCGCCGGCGGACCCGGAAGGCGTCAGACGGCGACGCCGGAGAGGCCGAAGACCAGGCCGAAGAGGGCCGGCAGGCCAAGGAGCAGGCCGGCGCGTAGCCCGGAAGCGGCGGCCGCCCGGTCCGGGGGTCCGGACCACGCGGGACAGCACGGCACCGGCGTACCCGGAGACCAGGGCGGCGAGCAGGATCTGCTTGGTCGGCAGGTCGTCGGACTCGTGGTGGGTCAGGCCGAGCGTCACCAGGCCGGTGCAGCAGAACGCGCACATGCCGAAACCGAGCTCCGGTACCGGCAGCCAGCGCCGGCCGAGCACGTCCCGTTCGGCGGGGCGCCGGCCGCGGACCGACTGGGCGAACCGCGTGGTGCTGATCAGCAGGTCGCCGGCGCACAGGATCGCGGCCACGATCAGCGCGGCCCGAAAGACTGTCTGCACGCAGGACACCGTAGGCCCTGATCGGCGCGATGTCCGCACCAGCACGTAACGTCTGCTTAACAGAGCAGAGGCAGACTGTGTGAGGGCCCTCCGGGCCGATGACGAGCGAGAGGTGGACTGGCCGATGGACAAGCAGCAGGAGTTCGTACTGCGCGCGCTCGAGGAGCGCGACGTACGGTTCGTGCGGCTCTGGTTCACCGACGTGCTCGGGTTCCTCAAGTCGGTGGCGGTCGCCCCGGCCGAGCTGGAGGGCGCCTTCGCCGAGGGGATCGGGTTCGACGGGTCCGCGATCGAGGGGTTCGCCCGGGTGACCGAGGCCGACATGCTGGCCAAGCCCGACCCGTCGACGTTCCAGATCCTGCCCTGGCGGGGCGAGACGATGGGGACCGCGCGGATGTTCTGCGACATCAACATGCCGGACGGGTCCGCGTCGTTCGCCGACCCGCGGTACGTGCTGAAGCGCACGCTGTCGAAGGCGGCCGACCTCGGCTTCACCTTCTACACCCACCCCGAGATCGAGTTCTACCTGTTCAAGTCGCTCACCGGCGAGCCCGGGTCCAAGCTGGAGCCGGTCGACCAGTCCGGGTACTTCGACCACACCCCGCAGGGCATCGGGAACGACTTCCGCCGCGAGGCGATCACCATGCTGGAGTCGATGGGCATCTCGGTCGAGTTCAGCCACCACGAAGGCGGCCCGGGCCAGCAGGAGATCGACCTACGGTACGCCGACGCGCTCACCACCGCGGACAACATCATGACCTTCCGGGTGGTCGTGAAGGAGGTGGCGCTCAGCCAGGGCATCTACGCCTCGTTCATGCCGAAGCCGCTGAGCGACCAGCCCGGCTCCGGGATGCACACGCACATGTCGCTGTTCGAGGGCGACCGGAACGCGTTCTTCGAGGGCGGAGCGCAGTACCAGCTGTCGAAGACCGGGCGCGCGTTCATCGCCGGGCTGCTGCACCACGCCGCCGAGATCACCGCGGTGACGAACCAGTGGGTGAACTCGTACAAGCGGCTCGCCGTCGGTGACGAGGCGCCGTCGTTCATCTCCTGGGGTCACAACAACCGGTCCGCGCTGGTCCGGGTGCCGATGTACAAGCCGCACAAGGGGCAGTCGAGCCGCGTCGAGTTCCGCTCGCTGGACTCGGCGGCCAACCCGTACCTCGCGTTCGCGCTCATGCTCGCGGCCGGGCTCAAGGGGATCGAGGACGGCTATGAACTGCCGCGCGAGGTCGAGGACGACGTCTGGTCGCTGACGTCCCGCGAGCGCACGGCGCTCGGGATCAAGCCGCTGCCGAACAGTCTCGCCGAGGCCATCAGCGCGATGGAGGACAGTGAGCTGGTCGCGGAGACGCTGGGGGAGCACGTGTTCGACTTCTTCCTGCGCAACAAGCGGGCCGAGTGGCAGGACTATCGCCGGCAGGTCACGCCGTTCGAGCTGAACAAGCTGCTGCCGGTTCTTTGACTCGGTTCACGCGGGGTCGATCCCACGCGTGCTGCGCGCACCTGTCGCGCGGGTGACGGCCGGGTCGGCGTCCGTTTGGTAGGTCGGCCGCGGTCGGGTGAATGGTGATGCGGAATGCGACAGGGTGCGCTCAGAGGTTGGCGAGTTGGCCGTCGGAGGAGTGTTTGGAGGCCCAGCGTGAGGCTGCCGTCGAGTGGCGGTACGGGGGCTCGCTCGTTGACCGTGCTGCGGTGAGGTCGGGCAGCGGCGTCTCGGTCGCGGCGGGCAGCACGCGAGAGCCGTCGGAGGCGAGTGCATGCACCTCCTCGACGGTGAGCAGGCCGACCGGCCGGGTGCCTTCGGTGATCACCACGATGCATCCGGGGATCACCTGCTGGGCGCGATGGCCGTAGGCCGGCACGAGAATCCCCTCGGCCGGGGTGCGCCAGGCGCCGGGTGCGAACTCGCGTAACGCGATCCCCGCCTGGCCGTCGTCCGCCGTCCGCGGTGGGAGGTAGGCAGTGGCTGTGTAGTCGTAGTCGTAGTCCGGCTCAGGCGGACCCGACACTCGCCCGCCTTGCTGGGGCGTCAACCAGACCACCGTGCCCCGGACAGCGAGCGACCCCGTCATCATGACCATGAACAGCCATCATGCCGATTACTGAGCGAATCCGCTAGACGACACCGTGTGTTGGCTGCGATCTGCCCGCGATGTGTTCGAGATCTTCCGAGAGGGCGCGCCGCCGGTGCCGTGGGCGGCGGGTAGCCTGCGGAGGTGGCTGAGGTGCGGCGCGGGTCTTGGGAAGGGCGGCTGGTCCGGCTGGGATTCGCGGATCCGCAGCGGGCCGGGACGATGCTGGAGCAGTTGGACCTGCTGGACTCGCACAGTCCGATGGCCACCGAGCAGTTGATCACCGCGCTGTCGGAGTCGGCCGATCCGGACCTCGCGCTGCAGGGTCTCTGCGGCCTGGCCGAAGGACTGCACCGCCACCAGTACGACGTCGCCGCGTTCGCGCGCACGCTCGAGGTGGACGACGACTTCCGCCGCCGGCTCGTGTCCGTGCTCGGCGCGAGTGAGGCGCTCGGCCGGCATCTCGGCGTCCATCCGCGGCACTGGTACGACCTGGCCGACCCGGCGCTGAACGGCGTACGTCCGTCGGCCGACGACGTCCGCGCCAGACTCGCCACCGCCGTGGACGCACCGAATCCGGTCGACGCGCTGCGGGTCGAGTACCGGCGGCTCCTGCTGAGGCTCGCGGCGCGGGATCTCGCCGAAGGCCTGCTGGTCGACGAGGTGGCCGTTGTGCTGGCCGACCTGGCCGGGGGAGCGCTGGAGACCGCGCTGCACATCGCCCGGAACGAGTACTTCGCCGCGCACCTGTCGGCCGCCGACTGCCGGCTCGCGATCATCGCCATGGGCAAGTGTGGTGGCCGGGAGCTCAACTACGTCAGCGATGTCGACGTCCTGTTCGTCGCCGAGCCGCTCGACGGCGACCCGGAAGCACCGGCGCTGAAGACCGCGACCCAGCTCGCCGCCGCCGCGATGCGGATCTGCTCGGCGCACACCGCCGAAGGCACCCTGTGGCCGGTCGACGCCGCGCTCCGGCCTGAAGGCAGGTCGGGCCCACTGGTCCGCACGCTCGAGAGCCACCTGGCGTACTACCAGCGCTGGGCCAAGACCTGGGAGTTCCAGGCCCTGCTGAAGGCCCGACCGGTCGCGGGTGACGCGGAACTCGGCCGGCGGTACGCCGAGAAGACGGCGGAGCTGGTGTGGTCGGCGGCGGACCGGCCGGGGTTCGTCGACGACGTCCAGGCGATGCGGCGGCGTGTGATCGACCACATCCCGGCTGCCGACGTGGATCGCCAGCTCAAGCTCGGCCCGGGGGGTCTGCGGGACGTGGAGTTCGCCGTCCAACTTCTGCAGCTCGTGCACGGCCGCAGTGACGAGGCGGTCCACAGTGGTACGACGCTGGTCGCGCTGGAGTCGCTGACCGCCAACGGGTACGTCGGTCGCAGCGACGGCGCCGTACTCGCCGATGCCTACCGCTTCCTGCGGTCGATGGAGCACCGCATCCAGCTGTACCGGCTGCGCCGTACCCATCAGGTCCCGGAGGAGGAGGCCGACCTCCGCCGGCTCGGGCGATCGCTCGGGTTCACGAAGAATCCGGTCGCCGACCTCACCGCGGCCTGGAAGAAGCACGCACTCGAGGTACGGCGCCTGCACGAGAAACTCTTCTACCGGCCCTTGCTCGCGGCGGTCGCGCGGATCCCGGGCGAGGAGGTGCGGCTGACTCCGGAGGCTGCCAAGCAGCGACTGACCGCCCTCGGGTACGCCGACCCGTCGTCGGCGCTCCGGCACATCGAAGCCCTGTCCGAAGGGGTCTCGCGCCGGTCGTCGATCCAGAAGGCGCTGCTGCCGGCGATGCTCGGCTGGTTCGCCGAGTCACCCGACCCCGATGCCGGGCTGCTCGCGTTCCGGACGATCTCGGACACCCTCGGATCCACCCCGTGGTACCTGCGCCAGCTGCGCGACGAAGGCGCGTCCGCCGAACGCCTCGCCCACCTGCTCGCGAGCGGCCGGTACGCCGTCGACCTGTTGCAGCGGGCCCCGGAGGCGACCGCGATGCTGGCCGACGAACGGGAGCTCGTCCCCCGCACGCTGGTCGGTCTGCTGTCCGAGATGTCCGCGGCGGCGAGCCGGCAGGAGCAGCCCGAGGCGGCGGTGGCCGCGATCCGCGCGGTCCGTCGCCGGGAGCTGTTCCGGGTGGCCGCGGCGGATCTCTCGGGGCTGCTCGACGTCACGACCGTCGGCGAGGCCCTGACCACCATCTCGGTCGGCACGCTGACCACCGCGCTCGAGGTGGCCAGGCGAGCGGTCGCCAAGGGGGAGCCCGAGCCGACCCGGATGTCGATCGTCGCGATGGGCCGCTTCGGCGGTCACGAGCTCGGGTACGGCAGCGACGCGGACGTGATGTTCGTCCACGACCCGGTGTCGGGCGCGGACGAGAAGGCGGCGACCGACTTCGCCACCCAGACCGCGACCGAGCTGCGCCGGCTGCTGGCGTTGCCCGGAGCCGACCCGGCCGTCCAGGTCGACGCGGACCTGCGTCCGGAGGGTCGCCAGGGGCCGCTGGTCCGCACGCTCGCGTCGTACGCGTCCTACTACGCGCGCTGGTCCGCGGTGTGGGAGGCGCAGGCGCTGCTGCGAGCGGACCCGCTCTGCGGGGACGCGGACCTGTGCGACGCGTTCCGTGGTCTGATCGACCCGCTGCGCTACCCGGAGAACGGCGTGAGCGACCGGGACGTGATGGAGATCCGCAGGATCAAGGCACGGGTGGACGCCGAGCGGTTGCCGCGGGGCGCCAACCGCAGTACGCACACCAAGCTGGGCCGGGGCGGCCTGGCCGACATCGAGTGGACCGTGCAGCTGCTGCAGCTGCGCGAGGCCCGCCGGGTCGCCGGTCTGCGGACGACGCGGACGCTCGCCGCACTGGAGGCCGCCGTCCAGGCCGGGCTGGTCGGATCGACGGACGCGGACACGTTGCGCGTGGCATGGGAGATGGCGAGCCGGATCCGGAACGCGATCATGCTGGTGCGCGCCCGCCCGGGCGACTCGCTGCCCAACGATCCCCGCGACCTCGCCGCGGTCGCCCACATCTGCGGCTATCCACCGGGGGAGACGAGCCGGTTCTCCGACGACTACCTCCGCATCACCCGCCGGGCGCACAACACCGTCGCCCACCTGTTCTGGGACGACCAATAGACTCGTGCTGGTGGAAACGGTGGATCAGGTCAGGCAGGCGGGGGTTTTCAGCCACGTCCGGCGCAGTGTCCGGATGACGGTCGGGCAGAAGCGCGTCTGGGAGACGGACTGGCCAGTGCTCGGGCGGAAGCTGGAGGAACTGCCGCCGGGGGACGTCGACCTGGCCGCCTGGTTCGGCCGGGCGGCGCCCACCGTGCTCGAGATCGGATCGGGGATGGGAGACGCGACCGCGCAACTCGCGGTGGCGGCGCCGGAGGTGAACCACCTGGCGGCCGAGGTGTATCCGGCCGGCCTGGGCCAGCTGATGCTCTGGGTGGAGAGGTACGGCCTCGACAACGTCCGGCTGCTGCAGGGCGACGCGCTCGACTTCCTCCGCGACCACGTCGCGCCCGGAACGCTGGCCGGCGTACGGATCTACTTCCCGGACCCGTGGCCGAAGAAGCGGCACCACAAACGGCGGCTCGTCACGCCGCCGTTCGCCGCCCTCGTGGCGTCCCGGCTGCGGTCCGGCGGAACGTTGCATCTGGCAACCGACTGGGCCGACTACGCGGACCGGATGCTCGAGGTCTGCGAGGCCGAGCCGCTGTTGCGCAACCAGTACGACGGCTGGGCCCCGCGACCCGGGTGGCGTCCGGTGACGAAGTTCGAGGCGCGCGCCCGGGCCGAGGGCCGGGTGTGCCGCGACCTCCTCTACACGAAGGTCACGCCGACCGGCTCGTGAAGTTCCACAGGCCGGCCGGCACCGTGTAGACGGTGTAGCCGTCCACGTACGCCGCCTCACCCGCGAACGGAGCCGGTACGGCGCTGACGTCCGCGGCGGCGGCTGACGGCACGTGCACCTCGGCCGTCGTACCGACCGGGACCTCGACGTCCAGTGACAGCACCCGGCTGACCCGCTTCCAGGTCACCGCGACCCGGCCACGGACGGTGTCGGTGCGGATCGAGGCGGAGCTCACCTGGTCGCGCGCGTCCGGGCGGACCAGGATCCGCTGCCAGCCCGCGTCGAGGTTGCGCAACCCGGCGACGTTCTCGTACACCCACTGCACGACGGTGCCCTGGAAGTAGTGGTTGCGCGAGCGGGAGTCCTCCTCCCACTTCTCCCACATCGTGTCCGCGCCGAGGCCGAACCAGTACAGCCAACTCGGGTACGACCGCTGCAGCGCGACCTTCGTCGCCACGTCGGCGTACCCGTGAGCGGTCAGCACCGGCAGCAGGACGCCGACGCCGAGGCAACCGGTGTTGAGGTGGAAGCCGCGCGCCCGCACGTCCGCGGCCAGATTCGCGGCCACGCGCGGGACCAGTCCCTCCGGAACCATCCCGAACGCCAGTGGTACGGCGTTGGACGTCTGCCGGTAGTCCGGGTCGTCACCCGACCTGTAGACCCCGGACTCGCGATCCAGGAACGCTCGGTTGAGGCCGTCGGACAGATCGGCCGCGGCCTTCCGGTAGTCGTGCGGCTTGCCGATCAGGTCGCCGATCTCGGCGGCCGCGATCAGCGCCCGGTAGAGGTACGCCGTACCGGTGAGCCGCCGGTCCTCCGGCGCCGGGCCGCTGCCGTAGCCCGGTGGGAGCCAGTCGCCCAGCACACTGACGGACAGGCCTTCCTCGACCCGGTCGAGCTCCCAGGTCAGGTAGCGGGTGAGCGATTCCCAGTGCTCGTGCAGCAACCGCTCGTCGTCGTACGCGCGGTGCATCTCCCGCAGCAGGAACGGGTAGACCGTCGGCCACTCGGTCGCGGGGGACAGGTCGGTGAATCCCCAGCCGCTGGACGGCACGATCACCGGCAACTGCCCCGACTCGGCCTGGCTGTCCCGGATGTCGCCGAGCCACTTGGTGAAGAACCGGGCCAGGTCGAGCGTCGCCAGCATCGTCGGCCCGCCGACCTGCGCGTCGCCGGTCCACCCGTTCTTCTCCATGAACGGGGTGTCGGTCGGGATGCCGTGCAGGTTGTTCAGGATGGTCCGGCGCATCGCTCGATCGAACTGCTCGTACGACGACTGCGTCGAGGCGAACCGGGTCACATTGCGGACGTCGGAGTGCGCCACCCGCAACTGCACGTGCGGCCGCTGCGTGGTGCCTTCGACCTGGACGTAGCGGAATCCCTTGTAGGAGAAACGTGGCTCCCACTCCTCGGCGCCGGTGCCCGCGGCAATGTACACGTCGCGCTGGATCCGGTCGCCCTCGACGTGCACGTTCTCGGCAACTACGTTGCCATCAGCAACCGTCTCGCCGTGGGTCAGGCTGATCGCGGTGCCGGCGTCGGCGGTCACGGTCAGCGTGGTCCACCCGGCCGCCGTCCGGCCGAAGTCGACGATCCACACCCCGGGCCGGACCCGCGTGACCTCGGTGGGCTCGACTGTCTCGACGACGCGGATCGGCTCGTGGGCCTGGGCCTGCAGCGAGCCTCTCGGCCCGTCGACGACGGATGCGGCCGCCCACACGGAGTCGTCGAAGGCGGCCGTGTCCCATCCGGGGAGCGCGCGGCGAGCGTCGTACGTCTCGCCGGTGTACAGATCGTTCGAGACGGTCGGGCCGCCGGTGAGCTGCCAGGTCTCGTCGGAGACGACCTCGGCCGTCCGGCCGTCGTCGTACTCGATCACCAGGCGGGCCAGGAGGCGGGGCTCGGCGGTCCAGGGTGCTTGGTGCCAACGCCACGCGTTGGGAGTCGTCAGTCCGAAGAACCCCCGACCGAGCTCGGCGCCGACGACGTTGTCGCCCGACTGCAGGAGGTCGGTGACGTCGTGCGTGACGTAGAGGACGGTGTGGTCGTAGTCGGTGAAGCCAGGATCGAGTACGGCGTCGCCTACCCGGTGACCGTTGAGCCGCAGCTCGGCGTACCCGAGGCCGCAGGCGTACAGCCGGGCCTGCTTGACGGCCCCGCCGACGGCGAACAACCGGCGGAGCAGCGGAGCGCCGTCGGTCGCGCCGCCGATCCAGCGCGCGCCGGCGAAGCCCTCGTCGAGAAGTGCGGTCTCGAACCACTCGGGAGCCACCCACGGGCCTACGAGGTCCTGGCCGTCCCAGAGCCGGACGGTCCAGTGGTACCGCGTCCGGGCGGTCAGCGGTGGACCGTCGTACTCGACGCCGACGGTCCGGGACGAGGTGACCTTGCCCGAGTCCCAGACGTCGGCGCTCTCCGGGGTCAGCAGCTCCGGCGCCGAAGCGATCAGGATCTGGTACGCCGTCTGGGTAGCGCCGTACCCCGGAGCAGTGGCGACCCATCCGAACCGCGGCCGCCGGACATCGGTGCCCAGTGGGCGCTCGGCGTACTCGGTTCGCAGCGTTCCGGCGTCCAGCGGGCCACCAGGCGTCCAACCGTCCGGCAGTGCGTGCATCAAGCGGCTCCTCAGGCTCGTCGGCGCCCCGAGGACCGTAGGCAGGCGGGTGCCGCGCTTTCAACCGTCTGACCACAACCGGCCGCTCGTCTCACGAAGCAATTAGTTGTCTCGGATCGTGAAACCTGAGCATCTTGCTCGACTTTGTCCGCTTTCATGGACGCATGCAGGCCACGACGAACGCACCCGGAGACGCCCTGACGCGTCGCCGGCACGTCGACCTGCTGCGGGTGAATTCCGCCTGCTGTTGACCTTCGGCGCAGTACTTCGGTCCGTCCACCAGTCCTCGCCCGAAGGAACACTCCTGTGCGTCGTCTTGTCCTTATCGCCCTGCTCGGATCCGTGGCCCAACTCGTCGACGGCACTCTCGGCATGGCCTACGGTGTCACCGCCACCACGGCCCTGCTGATCACCGGCATCACACCCGCCGTCGCCTCCGCCTCCGTCCACCTCGCCGAGGTGGGCACCACGCTCGCCTCCGGCCTGTCCCACTGGCGGTTCGGGAACGTCGACTGGCGCGTGGTCGCGCTGATCGGCGTGCCCGGCGGCGTCGGTGCGTTCGCCGGCGCGACCTTCCTGTCCGGTCTCTCGACCGAGTCGGCCTCGTTGTGGGTCGCCGCCCTGCTGCTCCTGATCGGTATCTACATCCTCGTGCGCTTCGCCACCGGCAAGGTGCGGGCCGTGCTGGAGGGCCGGCCGGCCGGCAAGTTCCTCGGTCCGCTCGGCCTGGTGGCCGGCTTCGTCGACGCGACCGGCGGTGGCGGCTGGGGACCGGTCGCGACCTCGACGCTGCTCAGCAGCGGAAAGCTGGAGCCGCGGCGCACGGTCGGTTCGGTGAGCGCGGCCGAGTTCATCGTCTCGGTCGCCGCCAGCATCGGCTTCCTGCTCGGGCTCGGCAAGGAGAACCTGCCGCTCGGCATCGTCGCGGCGCTGCTCGTCGGCGGCGTCCTCGCCGCACCGCTGGCCGCCTGGCTGGTGTCCCGGCTGGCGACCCGCTGGCTCGGAGTCAGCGTGGGCCTCGTGCTGATCCTGACCAACGCCCGCACGCTGCTGAAGGGACTCGGCGTCGCCGACGGCCCGCGCCTGCTGGTGTACGGCGCCCTGATCGCCGGCTGGGCCGCGGTCGTCGGCTACAGCCTGCGCACCACCGGTCGCCGCGCCGACGACGAGGCCAGGCGCGAGCTCGAGACCGTCTGATCCGGCGCCCGGACACGGTCCGGCAGTGGCCGGCCCGGGTTACGGGTTGGCCACTGGCACGCCCGGAGCCGCGGTGCGTTCGGAGTCGCGCCGTACTGTTGGAGCGTGGTCCGATTCCTGCCGTTCCTGATCAGCCTGGCGCTCAGCGTGTACGCGCTGTTCTCCTGCATCCAAACGCCCGACGAGGACGTGCCGCACCTGCCCAAGCTGGTGTGGATCCTCCTGATCGTGTTCGTCCCGTTCGTCGGGCCGATCGTCTGGTTGCTGATGCTGCGCACGCAGCCCGGCCGCCGGGACCGCGCGGTCAGGCCGCCGAAGCCGAGCAGCCCCCCGGTCGCACCGGACGACGATCCGGACTTCCTCAAGTCGCTGGACCGCTACCGCGACCCGCGGACGACGGTGAAGCCACCGCAGGATCCGGCCCAGCCGCCGAAGGATCCCCAGCCGGAGTCCTCCCAGGACGACGAGCCCGAGCCGAAGCCCCAGGACGAGAACACGTCGTCGGAGTCCGACGACGGCAAGACCTGAGCTGGGTCGCGCAGGTTCTACCGTTCGGTCTGTTTCTCAGTGATGCGGTGGCAGCTCCGTCATGCCGACTTGCGGTGCTCAGGGAGGAGGGTGTTGTCGCGCTCGGACTCCGTGGTGCCGCCCCAGACGCCGTACGGCTCACCGACCGAGAGAGCGTGCTGACGGCACTCGGGCTGGACCGGGCAGGTTCCGCAGAGCGACTTCGCCACCATCTCGCGGGCCCTTTTGCGGACGCCACGCTCCGATTCGGGCGAGAAGAACAACTCCGGGTTGACGTCGCGGCACGCGGCTTGCGACTGCCAGTCCCACAGATCCATGAGCGGGCGGGGCAGGCGAGGCATCCCTCTCGACATGGCAACCTCCTTGACTCACCGTGAGCGCGGACGGGCGCTCGGTGAAAACTATGCTCAACTCACAGCGAGTTCAACCCTTGTTGTCTCGAAGTTCGGTCCATTTGTTATCGGCAGGTGGCGTCGCGGGCGGCGATCGGGCCCGGTTCACGCGGTGGCTGTGTTCACGTCATCACCCCATGTGACATGAGTCACTCGGCCGCTTCAGACGAGAAGGACACCCAGGACGGCGGCGGCCAGACCGGCGCCGAGGTTCAGAACGACGTTGAGCAACGCCTTGCCGCGATGCCCCGAACCGGCCAGCGCGGTCGTCTCCGCGGCGAACGTGCTGTACGTCGTGAACGCACCGCAGAACCCGACTCCGACGAGCAGCGTCGTGGTCCGGTCGTCCACGCCGGCGAGCAGTCCGAGGACGAAGCTGCCCACGATGTTGACGGCGAAGGTTCCCCAGGGCAACGGAACCGTTGCCTCGCTCCGCAGCAGCCACCGGCCGACCATGTGCTTGTCCACCAGGAAGCGCAGTGGAGCGCCGACGGCCGCACCGAGGGCGACCAGCAGGACGTTCATCGCTGCCGCCCGGCCCGCTCGCCGAGGGTTGCCGCCAGCAACGCCGCCGTCACCGTGCCGAAGAAGTAGACCAGGGCAACGACCACGTGCTCGTGCAGCAACTTCCCGGAGTCCACGGCGAAGGTCGAGAAGGTGGTGAACCCGCCGAGGATCCCGGTGCCGAGGAACGGCCGCAGCAGCGGATGCGACCGGGGCGTCAGCCGTGCGAGCAGGACGCCGATCGCGAAACAGCCGAGGACGTTCGTCGCGAACGTCGCCCAGGGGAACTCGGCCGGCCCGTGTGGAAACGCTTCAGCGAGCCCGTAGCGGCCCAGTGAGCCGACGATCCCGCCGAGTGCCACCACGCCGAGGATGCGAGGCAGTCCGGGCTGTGCCATCGCCGCGTTCGCTCCGCTCGCTCATCCGTTCTCCGCCGGATCGTAACGGTAGTACTCGTGGGCACCGTGCGCGGTGCCGGTCTCGCCGGTCAGCGCCCGGATCACCATCAGGTGGGTGACCGCCAGCACCGGCCCGTCCGTACTCGCAGTGTGCCGGGCGAGCGCGGCCCGGGCCCGCTCACGAACCCGGGACAGCGGCTCCCAGAGGCGTTGGACGCCCTCGGGCCACTCCCCGTCGTACGCCTCGAACTCGGCCTGGGCAGCCCGTACGTCGGCCAGGCTGCGCCACGACCCGGTGTGGTCCGGCAGCCAGTCCCGCAGGTCGTAGTCGACCCGTACGCCGAGAGCCAGCCGGTGACCGATGATCGCCGCGCTGTGGAGCGCCCGGGTGAACGGTGAGCTGACCAGGTACGTCGCTCCGATGCCGCTGAGCAGGTCCGCGAGCTCCTCGGCCTGTTTGGCACCGACCGCGGTGAGCGGGGCGGAGTCGGCCGCCGGCCCGGGCAGGGCGCGGGTGTCGACGGGCTCGTAGTCCGGCTGCCCGTGCCGGACCAGGTAGATCTGTGTCACGGCCATGGTCTACCTGAGATGCCGAGCCCCCGCCCATCCGCGGGCGTGGCCGGCCGGCAACGGGTCGGCGACGTCGGTCGCCTGACCGGGGCGGTGGGTGGGAGGATGGGACTGATCTGCCCGCACCTGGTGCAGCTCGTCGAAGAGGCTGGACGGGGGCGGCTGCTGCTCGATCCAGCGCACCTCGGTCGCGCCCTGGTGACCGTGCACGGCGAGCACGGAGTGGATGTCCGGCCAGACCGCGGTCGCGGGGTTGCTCCCACACCACCGCAACGCCACCGACCCGTCGCTGAACTCGCACCCCTCAGCCACCACGCCGGTCCCGGAAACCCCGCTCGGATCCCGGTAACGAACCAACTCGAAGGTCCGCGGCCTCACCACCGTGCTGCACTCCTCGTCGTCTCGACCGGTCTTGCAGCCCTCAACGAGGCCACACCACCCGCGGTTACTGACGACCCGTCGGCCGCCGCATGACGATCCGTTCAGCCGGATCGAGTCCGATGGCCGCCTCCTCGGCCTGGATCTCCACAGCGTGGGCAGGCCCGAGCGGCGGCCGGAGCGGGAGCTGGTCGGGCGGGCAGCGCGGATGTTCACGAGATGAGACAAGCCTGTCCGGGTGCTGGAGGTGAGTGAGATTCCGTGAGGGTGCTATCGTCGTACTCGTGAAGCGCAGCTATTGGCGATTTTTTGAGTGGCCGGCCCTGGTGCCGGGTGACTCAGCCGCCTGCTGACGCCCAACCGAAGACACCAGAGCCGGCCCGAAGGCAAGGACACGCGTCCTTGCCTTCTCTCGTTCCCGCCGGCGCTGCTCGGGTCCTCCCTGGTGCTGCCGGCCAGACAGAAGGATCCCAGCAGATGAACACCCTCCCGCAGCAGGCGAGTCAGTCCGTCGTCGACCGACGGATCGAGAAGACCGTCCCGCTGATCACGCCGCTCGCACTGCACGACGAGCTGCCGCTGAGCGGCGCGCTGGCCCGCTCCGTGGTGGACGGTCGCCAGGCCGTCGCCGACGTACTCAACGGCGTGGACGACCGCCTGCTGGTCGTCGTCGGTCCGTGCTCGGTGCACGACGCCAGGGCGGCGCTCGAGTACGCCGAGCGCCTCCGGCCGGTTGCCGAGCGACTCTCCGACGGTCTGCTCGTGGTCATGCGGGTGTATTTCGAGAAGCCGCGCTCGACCCTCGGCTGGAAGGGCCTGATCAACGACCCGGGCCTGGACGGCTCCGGCGACGTGAACCGCGGTCTGCGGACGGCCCGGCAGCTCCTCCTGCAGGTCCTCGAGCTCGGGCTCCCGGTCGGCTGCGAGTTCCTCGACCCGATCACGCCGCAGTACATCGCCGACACGGTGTGCTGGGGCGCGATCGGCGCCCGGACGGTCGAGAGCCAGGTGCACCGGCAACTGTCGTCCGGCCTGTCGATGCCGATCGGGATGAAGAACCGCCCCGACGGCAGCATCGCTACGGCGGTCGACGCGATCAAGGCCGCCTCCGTGCCGCACGTGTTCACCGGTATCGACCACGACGGCGCACCCGCGATCCTGCACACCCGCGGCAACCCGGACTGTCACCTGGTCCTGCGCGGGTCCGACAGCGGACCGAACTACGACGCGGACTCCGTCGCCGGCGCGCTGGAACTGCTGCGCAAGGCCGGCCTGCAGGAGCGTGCGGTCGTGGACGCGAGCCACGGCAACAGCCGCAAGGACCACCGCCGTCAGCCCGTGGTCGCGGCGGAGATCGGCCGTCAGGTGGCGGCCGGCAACCGCGCGATCGTCGGAGTGATGCTGGAGTCGTTCCTGCAGGAGGGCCGCCAGGACCTCGACCCGACCCGCGAGCTCACCTACGGGCAGTCGATCACCGACGCCTGCATGGGCTGGGAGACGACGGAGTCGGTGCTGGGGAACCTGCGGGACGCGGCCGTCGCCCGCCGCGGATGAGCTGTTCACCCCGTGGCCGCGCGGTAGCTACGGGATGGGCCTAGGGTCCCGGGCAT
The DNA here is from genome assembly GCF_004348725.1 of Kribbella turkmenica. Classification (GTDB taxonomy): domain Bacteria; phylum Actinomycetota; class Actinomycetes; order Propionibacteriales; family Kribbellaceae; genus Kribbella; species Kribbella turkmenica. The sequence continues at coordinate 2,719 of NZ_SMKR01000136.1, read as the reverse complement.
GACTGAAATTTCTCGGCGACTGGTGCTGGGTTCGGCGGCAGGGGGAGTGGCGGCATCGCTGCTTCCCCCGTCGCTGCACACGGCGATGGCGCAACCGGTGAGGCGTGGTGGTCTGCGCGCGGTCGAGCACGTGATCGTGCTGATGCAGGAGAACCGCTCGTTCGACCACTACTACGGGACGCTCCGCGGCGTGCGCGGGTTCGGAGACCGGCAGCCGTTGCGGCTGCGGAACGGCCGGAGCGTGTTCCACCAGCCCAGGGCCGGGGGTGGCGAGGTACTGCCGTTCTCGATCCGCAAGGCGGCCGCGGACGCCGGCCGGGACGCGGACGACATCCAGTACCTCGGTGATTTGCCGCACGGGTTCAAGGACGCCACCCAAGCCTGGGGCAACGGCTGGAACGACGACTGGGTCCAGGCCAAGACGGCCGCCACCATGACCCACTACGACCGCCGCGACATCCCGCTGCAGTACGAGCTGGCCGAGACCTTCACGATCTGCGACGCCTACCACTGCTCCGTCAACGGCTCCACCAACCCGAACCGCAACTACCTCTGGTCCGGGACGACCGGCTACGAGCCCGGTACGACGCAGCGCGCGGTGACGAACGCGGCGTACTCGTACGACCACCAGGGCTACGACTGGACGTCGTACCCGGAACGGCTCGAGCGGGCCGGGGTCTCGTGGCAGATCTACCAGGAGTGGGACAACTTCACCGACAACGCGGTCGAGTACTTCAAGACCTTCAAGGAGCTCGGGCGCCGGATCCTGGCGTCGGTCCCCGGTGGCTACCGCACCACCGAGGAGTTCTACGACAAGCTGTTCGCGAAGACGCCGGCCGAGCGGGCCGAGGCGCTGCAGCAGTTGCGGGCGGCGGTCGACAAACAGCCGGCGAAGGACCGGAAGCTGTTCCACCAGGCGATGTACCGGTCCGAGCCCGAGTCACTGATCCCGCGGCTGCGTGCCGACATCAAGGCCGGGAAGCTCCCGCAGGTCAGTTGGCTGGTGCCGTCCGCGGTCGACTCCGAGCACCCGGGCGCGTCCACCCCGGTGGGCAGCGCGAACCTCGTCTACGACCTGCTCGACGCGATCGCCTCGGATCCGGAGACCTGGTCGAAGACCGTCCTGCTGATCAACTTCGACGAGAACGACGGCTACTTCGACCACGTCCCGCCGCCCGTCGCGCCGTGCCCGGCCACCGGCGAGGGCGACGACTGGTACGCCGGCCAGCCGATCGGCCTCGGCCCGCGGGTGCCGATGACCGTGGTCTCGCCGTGGTCGGTCGGCGGACACGTGAACTCGCAGGTGTTCGACCACACCTCGGTGATCCGGTTCCTCGAACGCTGGACCGGCGTTCGTGAGCCCAACATCAGCAGTTGGCGGCGGACCGCCTGCGGCGACCTGACCTCGGCGTTCGACTTCGACCGCGGCTACCGGCAGCCGTCGGTGGACGCACCCGGTCCGGTGCCCGCCCCGATCGCCCGCTGGAAGCCCGAGCCGCCGGCCGACCAGGCCGTGCCGCGGCAGGAGCCGGGCCACCGCCCGGCCCGTGCACTTCCTTACCAGCCGTCGGTTTCCGGTTTCGTTGCTGATGGCAAGCTGAAGCTGGCCCTCGGCAACAAGGGTGCGGAGGCCGTGCACTTCGCGATCTACTCGTACGGCGGTGAGCTGCCGGCGCCCGCGCATGTCGACGTACGGCGGGAGCTCCTGGAGGAGATCGCGGTCGACGGGCCGTACGAGGTCGCCGTCCAGGGACCGAACCGGTTCTGGGCCGAGCTGGCCGGAACCGCGGACGGCGTGGCCGCCGGCCTGGACGTTCGTGCTCGCCGGGACGGGAACTCGCTCGGGCTCGTACTGGTGAACACGTCGCGCAGGCCCCTGACGCTGAAGGTGAGGTCCCGCGGCTACGGCAGCAAGACCGTGACGGTGGAGCTCCGCGGCAAGCAGACCCGAGAGCTGGACTGGCCCACCGAGCACGGCTGGTACGACGTCGAGGTCACGACCGCCGAGGACGCGTCGTACCGTCGCCGGCTGACCGGCCACCTGGAGGCCGGCAGGCCGAGCATCACCGGCTAACGGGCGATGGCTGCCGTGCGGGCCTTGGTGACGGTGACCAGGTCCGCCGGCGCCAGCCCGAGGTCGAGGCCGCGCCGGCCGCCGGAGACGTAGACGGTGTCGTGGGCGGTGGCGGTTTCGTCGACGACGGTCGGGAGCGCGCGCTTCTGACCGATCGGGCTGATGCCGCCGACCACGTACCCGGTCGTCCGTTCGGCGGCGGCCGGGTCGGCCATCACCGCCTTCTTCCCGCCGGCCGCGGCCGCGATCGCCTTCAGGTCGAGCTGCTTGTCCACCGGGACGACGCCGACAGTGAGCCTGCCGTCGACCTCGACGAGCAGGGTCTTGAACACCTGCTCCGGCGCGAGTCCCAGCGCCTCGGCCGCCTCGAGCCCGTACGACCTGGCGCCCGGGTCGTGGTCGTAGGTGTGGGTGGTGAACTCGACCTTCGCCTTCGTCAGCGCCACCGTCGCCGGCGTCCCCTGACTCTGCCTGCTCTTAGCCACCCGCCGAGCTTAGTCGGGCCGGTGCCAGGCGGACGCAGCAGTTGCCGGGGGTCGTCGCGCAGGCCCCTGACGCTGAAGGTGAGGTCCCGCGGCTACGGCAGCAAGACCGTGACGGTGGAGCTCCGCGGCAAGCAGACCCGAGAGCTGGACTGGCCCACCG
>NZ_SMKR01000135.1 GCF_004348725.1 Kribbella turkmenica | reverse complement strand
CCCCCGAGTCGCATCCGACTACGCCCGATCCACCCCCATGCCTCACCAGCCCACCGTGTTGTCCGAGCACCTGCGAGTCGCCGCCGCTGACGACCGTGTCATGCCCGGGTTCGATAGGAGTGCGGTGCCGTCCGAGCACCTGCGAGTCGCCGCCGCCGACGACCGTGTCATGCCCGGGTTCGATAGGAGTGCGGTGCCGTCCGAGCACCTGCGAGTCGCCGCCGCCGACGACCGTGTCATGCCCGGGTTCGATAGGAGTGCGGTGCCGTCCGAGCACCTGCGAGTCGCCGCCGCCGACGACCGCGTCATGCCCGGGTTCGATGCGACTGCGGTGCCGTCCGACCTCAGGGCACTCGCCGAGACCGCGATAGCGCTCTTGCTCGATCTTGTCTCCTGCGCCGCCGACCCGGACCACGCTACGACCTGACCGTGCGAGCCGGTTCGGTACTCGCCGGCTCACGCCTCCTCGAACTGCGGCGCACCGCCGGCCGGCCACTCGACGAGCTCGATGCGGTAGCCGTCGGGATCGATCAACCAGGAAATCTTCGGACCGTCAGGGCCAGCGGGATGCTCCTCGGCGCCCGGTTCGAGCCCAGCCTGGGTGAGCCGCTCGATGGTGTCGCTCAGTGAGTCCACCTCGATCGCGAGGTGCTCGAAGCCACTGATCTCGACCTTCCCGTCAGCAGGCCGGTGCACCAGCTCCAGCGACACCGACTGCTCGTCGGCGAGCTTCAGCCACACCAGGCTGGAGCCGTCGCCGATGGGCACGGTGCCGAGTTCGGTGTAGCCGACGGTCCGGTAGAAGGCGAGTGACCGGTCGAGGTCGGTGACGCGGTAGGCGAAGAGGATTGTCTTCATGCCGACGATCCAACGGTGCTTCGTGGTGACGCGTCAACGGACTAGACCGCTCGGAGTGTCCGCGACCTGGCTGCCCGGCGGCGTGCACAGAGCGAGGTGGGAGAGGATGTCGGCATGCGAGTGCTGATTGCGCCGGACAAGTTCGCTGGGACGTTGACGGCGGTGGAGGCCGCGGCAGCCATCGAAGAAGGGTGGCGGCGGCGGGATCCCGACGCTGAGGTGCTGGTCGCGCCGATGGCGGACGGCGGCCCCGGGTTCATCGACGTACTGTCCGCCGTCGTGGACGGCACCCTCCTCTCGGTGACCGTCCGCGGACCGCTCGGCGAGGAGACCCCGGCCACCGTGCTGCTCGCGGGCGAGACGGCGTACGTCGAGACCGCACAGGCCTGCGGCCTGCACCTGGTTGAGCCGAAGCAGCGTCGGCCGGAAGATGCGACCACGTACGGCGTCGGTCAGCTGATCGCGGCTGCGGTCGACGCCGGAGCGAAGCGGATCGTTCTCGGGCTGGGTGGATCCGGCACGAACGACGCCGGGGCCGGACTGCTCGCCGCGCTGGGAGCGACTGCCGTCGGCGGCAGCCTCGACGCCGGCGCAGCCGGGCTCGCGTCGCTGACCGAGGTCGACCTGGAGCCGGCGCGCACCCGGATGGCCGGGATCGAGTCCGTCGCGGCGAGCGATGTGGAGAACCCGATGCTCGGTCTGCGCGGCGCGACCAGCGTGTTCGGCGCCCAGAAGGGGATTGTCGACAATCGGAAACCCGTGGTGGACGGGTGGCTGACGCATTTCGCCGAGCTCGCGGACCGCAAGACCGCGGACAAGAAGGGCGCGGGCGCAGCGGGCGGCCTCGGTTACGCCCTGTTGCTGCTCGGTGCCGAACGCGTGTCCGGCATCGACCTGGTCGCCGACCTGACCGGCCTCAAGGAGAAGGCGTCGCGGGTCGACCTGGTACTCAGCGGTGAGGGCGCCTTCGACTTCCAGTCCCGCGACGGCAAGGTGATCGCCGGGGTCGCCAAGGTGGCGAACGACGCGATGCGCCCGTGCGTGGTACTGGCCGGCAAGGTCCTGATCGGTTCCCGCGAGATGCGCACGATGGGTGTCGAGTCGGCGTACTCGCTGGTCGACGCGGTGGGGGAGACGCAGGCGTTCGCCGACCCGCACGGCTCGCTCGCCGCGGTCGCGGAGCGTGTCGCCCGGACTTGGGCGCGCTGATGGCGTTCCGTACGGCGGAACGCGTCCGGCAGAGATCCGGGGCGGCCGCCTTGCCGGCTAGGTTCCGCCGACCCCAGGCCGGTGTCCGCTCGGCGAGGCAGGTAGTTGATCCGCGAAATTGGTGTGCGACCATGGGAATGGTTCCGGATCAGCGGTTGTTGGCTCGGAATGACAGCGGACTTTCCGCGCGCGGCTGCCTGCCCACTCAGCAGTCGGGCGCTCACGAGATGACTGGAGTCAGGAATGACTGAAGCGCAGACCGAGCAGGCCGTCGCCACGGGTGTGATCCTCACCGATGGGGCCGCCGCCAAGGTGAAGGCGCTGCTCGAGCAGGAAGGCCGCGACGACCTCGCCCTGCGAGTCGCCGTGCAGCCGGGCGGTTGCTCCGGGCTGCGGTACCAGCTGTTCTTCGACGAGCGTCAGCTCGACGGTGACGTGGTGGCCGGCTTCAACGGCGTCAACGTCGTGACCGACCGGATGAGCGCGCCCTACCTGAAGGGCGCCTCGATCGACTTCGTCGACACCATCGAGAAGCAGGGCTTCACGATCGACAACCCGAACGCCACCGGCTCCTGCGCCTGCGGCGACTCGTTCAACTGATCCATCCGCAAGCCCCGCTCCCCACCCAGAGAGCGGGGCTTTCGTATACCCCGTAGCGGCCCGAGTGTTCCGTCTAACCGCCCGCGCGCTAACTCTCACCACACCGACCCGGGCCCCGCTGCCACCGCCGTACGCGGCCGCGTGCAAGCTCCGCAGCCAGGGCGAACCGCCCCGGGGATTATTCGCAGCCCGCCTGGGACTCCGTTGCCCCGAACCACTGCGGCGGGGGAGAGCCTCGCGACAGCCCGCAGTGGGGAACCGCTGCGGTCGGCCAGAGCCTCGCGGCAGCGCAGCGGGACCAACTGCACTCGGCGAGAGCCTCGCGACCGCTCGCAGCGGGAACCGCTGCAGTCGGCCAGAGCCTCGCGACAGTTTGCAGCGTGAGGCTCCGCGTCGGCCGGTGGTGGGCTCACCGGGGGTTGGTTCTTGCTGTTCACTAACGCACATGGTTAATCTTCGGATTGTCAACAAAACTACGACTTGCCAGTCAGGTTCGCCTTGAATGTGAGGCGGGCACGTTCGCGAGCGCGTAGACGCGCGTGCCCGAAGCCTGTAGTGGGCACCCGGGACAGATCGTGTGACGACAGGAGGACCCCGTGGACGCCGAGAGCCAGCCGCCGGTCGACAGGAAGCCGTCGGTCGAGAAGGAACCGCCAACAGGAGTGCTGAAGAAGGCGATCGCCGCCTCGGCCATCGGCAACGCGACCGAGTGGTTCGACTACGGCATCTACGCGTACGGGGTGACCTACATCTCGGCCGCGATCTTCCCGGGAGACACCGAGAGTGCGACCCTGCTCGCGCTGATGACCTTCGCCGTGTCGTTCCTGGTCCGGCCGCTCGGCGGGCTGATCTGGGGTCCGCTCGGCGACCGACTCGGTCGCAAGCACGTTCTCGCGATCACCATCCTGCTGATGTCCGGCGCGACCCTGTGCGTCGGCCTGGTTCCGACGTACGACGCGATCGGACTGTGGGCGCCGATCCTGCTGGTGCTGCTCCGGATGATCCAGGGCTTCTCGACCGGCGGCGAGTACGGCGGTGCCGCGACGTTCATGGCGGAGTACGCCCCGAGCCGGCGCCGCGGGTTCCTGGGCAGCTTCCTGGAGTTCGGAACGCTGGCCGGGTTCTCGCTCGGTGCGCTGCTGATGCTCGGCTTCTCGCTGATGCTCGGCGACGACGCGATGCACTCGTGGGGCTGGCGGCTGCCGTTCCTGGTCGCCGCGCCGCTCGGTCTGGTCGGCGTCTACCTGCGGTCCCGGCTCGAGGACACGCCCGTGTTCCGTGAGCTCGAGGAGAAGGGGCAGAAGGAAGAGGAGACGGCCACCCAGTTCAAAGACCTGCTGGCCGGCTACTGGAAGCCGATCCTGCAGCTCGGCGGCCTGGTCGTCGCGTTGAACGTCGTCAACTACACGCTGCTCACGTACATGCCGACGTACCTGGAGAGCGAGATCGGTCTCAGCTCGGACCAGTCGCTGATCGTGCCGATCATCGGAATGTTGACAATGATGCTGTTCCTGCCGTTCGCGGGTCGGATCTCCGACCGCGTCGGCCGTAAGCCGCTGTGGTGGTTCTCGCTGGCCGGGCTGTTCGTGTTCGGCGCGCCGATGTTCCTGCTGATGGGGACGAACATGGCCGGGGCGATCGTCGGCTTCGCCGTCCTCGGCCTGCTCTACGTGCCGCAACTGGCGACGATCTCCGCGACGTTCCCGGCGATGTTCCCGACCCACGTCAGATACGCCGGTTTCGCCATTGCCTACAACGTGTCGACGTCGTTGTTCGGCGGTACGGCGCCCGCGGTGAACGATTGGCTCACCGCCGAGACGGGCAACGCACTGATGCCGGCGTACTACATGATGGCCGCCTGCGTCATCGGCGCGATCGCCCTCGTCAAGGTCCCCGAGACCACGCGCTGCCCGCTCAACGGCACCGCGATACCGGGCACGGACGAGGCCCTGCCGCCAGTGGCCCTGGAGCCAACCAAGGCCTGAGCCGAACAGGAGCCCATCGTGGTCAGGCGATGGGCTCCTGCAGTTCGGTCACCCACTGGGCCGGGTCCTCCGGGCAGTCGAGGTAGAGCTCGCGAGCAGGTTCCCCGGACCGATAGTCGTTGTCGTCGATCCAACGGGCCAGCGCCTGCCACGCGGGGAGCACCTGGTCGATCGGACCGCGATGCACCAGTGTCGCGGCTCGCACGGCAGGTAGGTCGACCACCTCCAGTCCGTTGAGGTTGCCCTCGGCATCGATCGATGCCGGAACGGTCGCGCGTACGACGGCTTCGTCCTCGGACCGCGGCGATCGCTCGTACAGACAGGTCAGTCGGCCGGCCGGATGCACCGCGGCCTCAGGGAGCCGCCGGCCGAGCTCCGCGCACAGCGGACGTACGACAGGCCCGATGTCCTCGGGGGTGAAGCTCTCGGCGGTGGTGGTCAGGCCCACCAGGCGTACGGCGGGCAGCTCTTTGATCACCACGTCGACAGCCGGCGAGTCGCCCTCGATGCCGCGCAGACGGGACTCGACCTGTGCGAGCTTGGCGACGCTCTCGGCGACGGTGGACTCCAGCTCCGCTCGGCGCATTGTCAACAATGCGCGCATCTTCGCCGGGCCGATCTCGTCCGCGACCATCGTCCGCACCTGCTCGAGCGAGAACCCCAGATCCTTCAGCGCGACGATCCGATTGAGCTCCGCGAACTGCCCGGCGTCGTAGCTCCGGTACCCGGTCGCCGGATCCACGTGCGCGGGCCGCAACAACCCGATCGCGTCGTAGTGCCGCAACATCCGCACCGACACTCGCCCATGCCTGGCAAAGTCCCCGATTGCAAACAATCCGACCTCCCATTCAGCTCGAGTCAACCACCAACGCCACCCCCAGCACCGCAACCAACCCGATGCTGCGCTCCGTTCCGCCGAGCACGCTCCGTCGCACCCGGTCCGTCGCGCCCGGTCCGTCGCGCCCGGTCCGTCGCGCCCGGTCTGTCGCGCCCGGTCCGCCGCGCCCGGTCGCGCCTGGTCGTCGCGCCCGGTCCGTCCCGCATCACCGCGCTCGGTCGCCGCCGCGCCCATCACCGCCCAGACGCCTCGCCGCGGTCCCCGCTCCGACGGTCGTCCGGTCACCCGGCCCGGTGGTCGCAAGTATCAGGTGCGGGTGTCGGCTGACCGGGCGCACGACGTACCGGGTATCTGCTCGGCCGTCTTCCAACACATCGTCCAGGAACCTCCGCGAAGCCGTCCGGATCACCGCTGTACGTCACCGGCGGCTCGCGTGGCTCATTCCAGCTCGGCCGCCAGGAGTTCGGCGAACGTGATGGGGGTGTCGTCCTCGTGCCAGGGGCCGATGACCTGGGCGGCTACCGGGAGGCCGGCGGGGGCCGAGCCGATCGGCATGCTCAGGGCGGGCAGTCCGGTGAGCGACGCGTGGGCGATCCAGAAAACCTGCGCGTCGTAGCGTTGCTCGCCGTACGACGTCGTGATCGTCCGATCGTCGAATGTCCGATCGTCGTGGGGGAAAGCGGTCGTGAAGCTCGTTGGGCAGAGGAAGACGTCGACCTCCTCGAAGTACCGCTGCCAGATCATCCGCTGAGCCATCCGCCGCCGCTCCTGCGCGACCACCTCCGCCAGACCCGCGAAGTCGGCGGCTTCGCCTTGGAGCGCGAGGAACAACCCGACCTGGAACCCGAACGCGTCGGCCTGCTCCGACGCATCGACACCCGGCGGCCACCCTTCGACGACCTTCGCTCCACTCCGATCGAGGCGATCGACCGTCTCCGACAGCGCCGTACCGACCTCACCCGACACCGGCGCGTCCGCGTGATCGAGCACGACGCCGACCCGGAAGTCGGCCAGCCGGTCGTGCCTCGCCTGCTGGAGCCGCCACGAGTACGGCGCCGCCGGACCCCCGGTGACAGCCAACGCGGTGCGCAGGTCCGCAGCCGAACGCGCAAGTGGTCCGATTGTCGACAACATCGGCAACTCGGTCGGCGGCGCGGGCGGTCCCGGCGGTTGGACACCGCGCAGCGGCACCAGTCCGTTCGTGGGCTTCAGCCCGTAGACACCGCAGTACGCCGCCGGCAGTCTGATCGACCCCACCAGGTCCGATCCGTACTCCAGGTAGGTGAGACCAGCAGCCAACGCGGCCGCACCGCCTCCGCTCGAGCCGCCCGGTGTTCGCGTGAGGTCGGCGGGGTTGTTCGTCCGGCCGTAGATCTCGTTCGTGGTCTGCCCGAAGTCCCCGAGCATCGTGTGGACATTACTCTTGCCGACAATGATCGCGCCGGCCCGGCTCAGGCGTTCGACCACGGTCGCGTCCCAGTCGGCGACGTACTCCGCGAATGCCGGCTCGCCCCACGTCGTATGCAAGCCGGCGACGTTGAAGGACTCCTTGACCGTCATCGGTACGCCGTGCAGCGGGCCGAGCTCGCGTCCCGCCGTGACGGCCTCGTCGGCATCGGCCGCCGCCTTCAAGGCGAACTCCGGTCGGGTTTCGACCACAGCGTTCACGTCGGTGTCGGCCGCGATCCGCGCGAGCATGCGCTCGGTCACCTCACGGGACGACACCTGGCCCGCCCTGATGCGGGCGGCAATCTCCGTTGCTGTCGCATTCATGCCGCCGGTCTACGACCTGACACAGTGTGAGAGTCAACGCCCGCCGTGGTGCCCATGCCGCCAACCCGCCTCCCGGCAGCAACACGCCCGCCCGTACGGCGATTGACCTGTGTCAACCGGCGCTGAGCCCGGAGCAGGGCGACGCAGAAGGACGACCGGCGATCGGACCACTCCGATGATCTGCAGTCGCTCGTCCGGACAGCGGACTGGCCTGGCCGCCGGACTCCTCCGGAGCCGGGTCAGGACGTGATCGCGGTGACCGCGTCCGACCAGATGTTGGCGGCCTCGTCGATCTCGTCCGGGCTCACCACGAGGGCCGGGATGAACCGGACGACCTGACTCCACGCGCCGCATGTCAACAGTAGGAGACCCCTCCTCGCTGCCTCCTGCTGCACGGCCGCCGCCGTGATCGGATCGGGTCTCCCGTCGGCGTCGCGGAACTCGTTGCCGATCATCAACCCGAGCCCACGGACGTCGGTGATCTGCTCGTGCTTGTCGGCCACGAGTTGCAGCGCCTGCTTGAGCTGCGCGCCGCGCTCCGCCGAGTTCCGCACGAGTCCCTCGTCCTGGATCACGTCCAACGTCGCCAGCGCCGCCGCGCAGGCGACCGCGTTGGCGCCGTACGTTCCGCCCTGCGAGCCGGGCCACGCCTTCTCCATCAGCTCGGACGACGCCGCGATCCCCGACAACGGGAAGCCGGACGCGAGCCCCTTCGCGGTGATCAGGATGTCCGGCTGCGAGCCGAAGTGGTCGCCGCCCCAGAACTTCCCGGTCCGGCCGAACCCGGTCTGTACCTCGTCCACGACGAGCAGGATCCCGTACTCGTCGGCGCGTTCCCGGAGCCCGGCGAAGAACCGCTCGTTCGCAGGCACGTACCCGCCCTCGCCCAGCACCGGCTCGACCACGAACGCCGCGGTGTCGGCCGGCGTACTCAATGTCTGCAATACATAGTCCAGCTGGCTCAACGCGAAGTCGGTCGCCTGCTCGACCGGCCAGCCGAAGTGCCCGGGATCGGGGAACGGCGACACGTGAACGCCGGCCATCAGCGGACTGAATCCGGAGCGGAACTTGGTCCCCGACGTCGTCATCGAGGCCGCCGCCACCGTCCGGCCGTGGAACCCGCCGTGGAACACGATCACGTTCGGCCGCCCGGTCGCCTGCCGGCTGAGCCGGAGCGCGGCCTCGACGGCTTCACTGCCGGAGTTCGCGAAGAACATCCGGTCGAGGTTCCGGGGGAGCACGTCGCCGAGCCGTTCGACCAGGTCGAGCAGCGGCCGGTGCATCACCGTCGTGTACTGCGCGTGGATGATCTTGCCGACCTGTTCCTGGGCCGCCGCGACCACGCGTGGATGGCAGTGGCCGGTCGACGTGACCCCGATGCCCGCCGTGAAGTCGAGGTACCGCCGATCGTCCTCGTCGAACAGCACCACACCCTCGCCGCGGGCGGCGACAACTCCGGTTGCCTGCTTCAGGATCTGCGACAGCTCGGCCACGGCGGCTCCCCTTCACGCGTCCGGTCAACAACTTCTTGTCAACTGGTAGATTGTCGACAATCAGCGTATCTCAGGCATCTGGACTGTCAATGGAGGCCGCTCATGAACGCACATCCAGGGCTCAGCGCCGACGAGTCCAAGGTGGTCGACGCTGTCGAGAAACGGCTGTATGTCGGTGGTCAGTGGGTCGACGCGTCCGGCGGCAGCACGTTCGACGTACTGGACCCGGCGACCGGCGAGAGGCTCTGCTCGGTGGCGGACGCGTCACCGGCTGACGGCCGGGCCGCCCTGGATGCGGCAGTCGCCGCTCAACCCGCCTTTGCGAAGAGGTCTCCGCGTGAGCGCGCTGACCTGCTGACCAAGGCGTACGAGCTGCTGCTCGAGCGGGTCGACGATCTCGCGCTGCTGATGACCCTGGAGATGGGTAAGCCGCTCGCCGAGGCGCGCGGGGAGATCGCGTACGCGGCCGAGTTCTTCCGCCATTTCGCGGGCGAGGCGGTCCGGATCGACGGCGGGTACCAGACCGCGCCGGCCGGGAACGCCCGTTTCCTGACCGCCAAGCAGCCGGTCGGTCCCTGCCTGCTGATCACGCCGTGGAACTTCCCGATGGCGATGGGGACCCGCAAGCTCGGCCCCGCGATCGCGGCCGGGTGCACGAGCGTGATCAAACCCGCTCACCAGACGCCGCTGTCGATGCTCGCGCTGATGGACATCCTGGCGGAGGCCGGCGTACCCGCGGGCGCGGTCAACTGCGTCACCGCGATGGACGCCGGCGGCGTGATGGAGCCGCTGATCCGCTCCGGGCTGGCGCGCAAACTCTCGTTCACCGGCTCGACCCGCGTCGGCCGGATGCTGCTCGAGCAGTGCGCGGAGAAGGTACTGCGGACGTCGCTCGAACTCGGCGGGAACGCGCCGTTCATCGTGTTCGAGGACGCCGACCTGGACGAGGCGGTCGACGGCGCGATCGCGGCCAAGATGCGCAACATGGGCGAGGCGTGTACGGCGGCCAACCGTCTGTTCGTCCATTCGTCGACAATCGACGAGTTCGGGCGGCGGCTGGCGGAGAAGATGTCGGCGCTCACGGTCGGGCGCGGGACCGAGCCGGGGGTGAAGGTCGGACCGCTGATCGACGAGGCCGGCCTGGAGAAGGTGCAGTCGCTCGTCGCCGACGCGGTGGAGCGGGGTGCGACCGTGCTCACCGGGGGAGAGGCTGCTGCCGGCAACGGGTACTTCTACCCGCCGACGGTGCTGACCGGGGTGCCGCGCGATGCCGCGATGGCCGATCAGGAGATCTTCGGGCCGGTCGCGCCGCTGACGCCGTTCGACAGCGAGGAGGAGGTTGTCGCGGCGGCGAACGACACCGAGTGGGGCCTGGTCGCGTACGTGTTCACCAACGACCTGCGCCGGGCGCTCCGGGTCGCGGAGTCGCTCGAGACCGGCATGGTGGGACTCAACCAGGGCATCGTCTCCAACCCGGCGGCGCCGTTCGGCGGCGTCAAGCAATCCGGTCTCGGCCGCGAAGGCGGAGCGCTCGGCATCGACGAGTACCTGGAGACGAAGTACATCGGCATCGCCATGCCGTAGGCGGGCCGCAGCCAGACGTCGATGCCTCCCGCCGTCGAGACGTACTGAGGCGGGGCGCGTTCAGGAACGCGTGCGGCTGACGGGCATCAGCGCGTGGTCAGGCGCGTGATGGCGTCGTCCATGTGGGCCATGAGGAGGTCGTCGGCGAGAAGGTGGTCGCCGGCGGCGATGGCTTCGGCCAGGGCGCGGTGTTCGCCGATCCGGGCCTCGGAGACGGTGTAGGTCTCCTCGAGGGCGTGGATGCACATGCGAGTCTCGGTGATGTAGGTCTGGTGCATCCTCGACAGCCGGGGGCTGTTGGCGAGCTTGACCAGGCGCTCGTGGAAGGCGATGTCGAGCTCGCCGACCGCGGCCGGGTCGCCCTCGGCGGCGGCCATCTCGTCGACGATCGCGAGCAGTTCCTTGCCGGCCGCCTCGTGGTCACCGTCGATGATCCGCCGGGAGGCGGCCCGCTCGATCGCCTCGCGCGCCAGGTACATGTCCCGGACGTCGTCCGGCGTCATGTCGATGACGAACAGCCCGCGGTTGCGGATCGAGACCAGCAGCCCCTCCTGGGTCAGCCGCTGCATGCCCTCACGGAGCGGTCCGCGGCTGACGCCGAGCTTCCGGGCGAGCTCCGCCTCGCCGAGCTGTGCGCCCGGCTTGAGCTCGCCGTGGCTGATGGCCTTGCGCAGTTTGTCGGCGATGATGCTCGGCGTCGACTCCTGCGCCAACGGCTCGATGAAACTGGTCACGCGTGTGTCCCCCTTGCTGAAAACAATCGGCCCAAGCCTGGCAGTGACGGTACCGGGCCGATCAACTGCAGTCCCTTCCACACCGTCACCTGATTGGCGGTGAGCACCGGCTTTCCGACCGCCGCCTCCAGATCGTCGACAATCTCCAGGGTGTGCATCGCGGTGTCCGGTACCAGGATCGCATCGGCGTCCGGGTGGTCCGCGGCCTTGACCATCGCGATCACCCGCCCCGGGTCGAGCGTGCCGACCTCGGCCGCGGTGATGATCCCGTGGCTGCCCATCGCGACCACCTCGACGCCGCCGGCGGTCAGGAACCGGACGAAGTGCTGGGCGACGTCTTCCGGGTACGACGCCGCCACCGCGACCCGGCGTACGTCGAGGGCCTTGCAGGCGTCGACGAACGCGAGGGACGTGGACGACACCGGTACGCCGAGCGCCTGGGCGACGCCGGATGCCTGGTTCCGGGCGCCCTCGGGCCCGAACACGAAGCTGCCCGAGGTGCAGGCCCACATCACCGCGTCCGGCTCGGCGGCGGCCAGCTCGGTCGCGCCTTCGGCGAGCCGTTCGGCGCGGCCTAGGTCGAGCAGGGCGTCCACCCGGTGGGCGTCCTCGCCGACGGAGGTGATCACGACCGGGAGCCTGATCGTCCCGTCGAGTCGCGCCTCCAGCGCCGGGTAGTCGTCCTCCGCGCTGTGACCGGGATAGAGCAGCCCCACCGTGACCATTCGTCCTCCTGGCTGACCCGCACCGAAATAGGTAGATTGTCGACAATGTTAACCCCAACGAACTCCGGGACCTCCACGTACGACGTGGCGCGGCTGGTCGGCGAGTTGCGGCGTGAGCTGCGCGGTTCGGTGGGGGACGACGCGGGTGCGCGGGCGATGTACGCGACGGACGGGTCGAACTACCGGGTCGTGCCGGATGCGGTCGTGGTACCGGCCGACGCGGAGGATCTGGCGACCGCGGTCGAGGTGATCGCCGCAGCGGGGGCGCCGGTGGTGATGCGCGGCGGTGGGACGTCGATGGCGGGGAACGCGATCGGCGGGGTCGTGGTCGACGTGTCCCGGCAGGTGAACCGGATTCTGGACATCGATGCCGAGGCTCGGACCGCGGTGGTCGAGCCGGGAGTGGTGCTGACCGATCTGCTGGCGGCGGCGCGGTCGCACGGGCTGGCGTTCGGTGCCGATCCGTCGTCGGCCAGCCGGGCGACGCTCGGCGGGATGATTGCCAACAATGCGTGCGGTGCGCACTCTGTCGCCTGGGGCACGACGGCGGACAACCTCCGCGCGCTCGACGTGATCCTCGCCGACGGCACTCGGCTCACCGTCGACTCCGGAGTGGGCGCGGTACCGGGCGGGGCGTCCATGAGCCGGCGAGCAAGCGCGGCAGCCGCTGGGCCGGAACAGTTGGCGGCGCAGGTCGTCCGAGACGAGTCGGCGGCGGGGGCAGTGCGGGAAGGGGCTGCGGCTCGGGCTGAGTGGAAGGACGCGGTGCATGCCGCGCGGGCGGAGTTCGCGGCGCGAAGTGGGCGTGAGGGGGAGCTGCATCGGGCGTTGCAGGGGTTCGTGGATCGGAACGAGTTGACGATCCGACGGCGGTTCGGGCAGTTCTCTCGGCAGATCTCCGGGCACGCGTTGCACCGGCTCCTTCCGGAGTACGGCTACAACGTGGCGGGCCTGCTGGCGGGCAGTGAGGGCGGTCTGGCGACGACGTTACGGGCGACGGTCGCACTCACCCTGTTGCCCAAGGCAAAGGTGTTGTGCGTGCTCGGGTTCGGCGACTCGATCACTTCCGCCGATTGTGTGCCGATCGTGCTGCGGCATGGTCCGCTGACGATGGAGTCGATCAACGTCGACCTGGTCGAGCGGCTTCCGGCCGAGGTGCGGGACGCCGCCGTACGCGCTGGTCTGCCGGACGGGCGGGCCTGGCTGCTCGTGGAGATGGGCGGCGAGGACGAAGTACAGGCCGCCTGGGCCGCGCAGACGATGCTCGGCGAACTGCACGACTCCGGTTCCCCCGCGACGGCGAGCCTGGTGCCGGACCCGAAGGCTCAGGCGGTGTTGTGGCGGTGCCGTACGGACGCGGCCGGCCTGGCGACCCGCCGAGCGGACGGTGCCGAGGCATGGGGCGGTTGGGAGGATGCCGCCGTACCGCCCGAGCGGCTCGGCGCCTACCTCCGCGGGCTCGACGAGCTGCTGCGGGGCCACGGTTTGTCCGGCGCGTCGTACGGGCACTTCGGCGAGGGCTGCATGCACATGCGGATCGACTTCGACCTGCTGAGTACGCGCGGCATCGCGACGTACCGGGACTTCGTCGAGCAGTCCACGGAGCTGGTCGTCGGGCTCGGGGGATCGGTGTCCGGGGAGCATGGCGACGGGCGGGCGCGAGGTGAGCTGCTCAGCCGGATGTACGGCGCCGACGGCGTCGGACTGTTCGCCGAGCTGAAGGAGATCTGGGATCCGGCCGGGGTGATGAATCCGGGGATGATCGTCGAGCCGCCACCGCTGGATCTGGCGATCCGGCACGACGGCCCGGCGAAGGATCGTCGATTGCCGACAATCTTCACGTACCCGGATGACGAGCACGACTTCGCCCAGGCGCAGCGGCGGTGCGTCGGGATCGGCAAGTGCCGGCAGACGTCCGGCGGGGTGATGTGCCCGAGTTACCAGGTGACCCGGGAGGAACTGCATTCGACGCGCGGGCGGGCGCATCTGCTGTGGGAGATGCTGCAGGGCGACGTGATCACGGACGGCTGGCGGTCGACCGAAGTGCGCGACGGGCTCGATCTCTGCCTGTCTTGCAAGGGATGCCTGTCCGATTGTCCGGTCAACGTGGACATGGCGACGTACAAGGCCGAGTTCACCCAGCACCACTACGCGCGGCGTCCGTGGGCGCGACCGATGTCGCATTGGTCGATGGGTTGGCTGCCGCTCTGGGCGCGGCTGGCGTCGCCGGTGCCAGGCCTGGCGAACCGTTTCGCCGGGCTCGGGGTGACCAAGCGACTCGGTGGGATCGCCGCGGAGCGGGAGGTTCCGCGGTTTGCGCAGCAGACGTTCACAGCTTGGTTCGCGAAGCGTGCCCAGCACAGGCCGTCCGCCCGCGATGCGACAGCTGGTTCGGCAGGTGCGGGCAAGGTTGTGTTGTGGCCGGACACGTTCACGGACTTCCTGGCGCCGGAGATCGGTCGGGCCGCGGTTGAGGTGCTCGAGGCGGCCGGGTTCGAGGTAGTGGTGCCGGCGAAGCGGGTCTGCTGCGGGCTGACCTGGATCTCGACCGGGCAGTTGACGAAGGCGCGCCGCGTTCTCAACCGTTCGCTCGACGTCCTGGCGCCGTACCTCGCCGACGGTACGCCGATCGTCGGGCTCGAACCGAGTTGTACGGCGGCCCTCCGGCACGACACCCCTGATCTGATTGCCGACAATCCGCTCGCCGACAAAGCGGCGGCCGCGACCCAGACGTTCGCGGAGTTCCTGATCGAGTCGGGCTGGGAACCGCCGCAGGTCGGCGGAGCGGCTCTGGTTCAGACGCACTGTCACCAGCACGCCGTCCTCGGCTTCGACGCCGACCGCAGGCTGATGGCGGCGGCCGGCATCGACGCGACCATTCCCGACTCGGGCTGCTGCGGCCTCGCCGGCAACTTCGGCTTCGAGCGCGACCACTACGACGTCTCGAAGGCGATCGGCGAGCGCGTCCTGCTCCCTGCCGTACGGTCGTTGCCGGACGCGACCGCAGTACTCGCCGACGGCTTCAGTTGCCGCACCCAGATTGCGCACGGCACAGCCCGCCGGGCCCAGCATCTCGCCGAGCTTCTCGCCCAGGCGCTCAAAAGCTCCTAGTAGAGGACAGAACCTGGCCGGTTCCGCTCCTACCGTTGCTGGTGGCCGACAGCGAACGAAGGAGGCGTGGGATGCCGATTCCCGAGGGGTATACGACCGTGACGCCGTGGATCATCGGGCAGGACACGGCTGGGTTGATGGACTGGCTGACCCGGGCGCTCGGCGCCGAGGAGATCGACCGGCTGGTCGGTCCGGACGGGCGGATCGGCCACGCGGAGATGCGGCTCGGGAACGCGATCGTGATGATGTTCGACGCCCGGCCGGAGTGGCCGCCGACGCCCGCGTTCCTGCGGCTGTACGTCGACGACGCGGAGGCGGTCCACGCACAGGCGGTCGCGGCCGGCGGAACGTCGGTGACCGAGGTGACGCACCTGTTCTTCGGCGACAAGGTCGGGCGGGTCCGCGATCCGTTCGGCAACCTGTACTGGATCCAGACGCGAATCGAAGAGGTCACTGAGCAGGAGATGATGGAGCGACTCTCCAACCCGGAGTTCACGCGGCGGATGGAGTACGTCCAGAACGCCGATTTCTTTCCCGGCCGCGGTTAGCCAGCACCAGGCAGCGGCATCGCAGAGGGCGTGCCGGCCGCCGGTGGTGCGGGGCGCCGCCGGAGTGGCCGGGCGGCCGGGCGGCCGGGTGGTCGATGCGACCGGGGTGGCCGATGTGAACCGGGGTGGCCGATGCGAACCGGGGTGGCCGGGGCGGCCGAGTGGCGGATGCCAGCGTCGGTCCCGGAGCGGCGCCGAACTGGGTGACCTGGTCCGGGAGGCCAGTAACACCGCGCTGATCGCCGCCGCGAGCGCCTCTCGATGATCGCGGCGATGTCTCCTGCTTTCAGAGGGCCGCAGACCGTGCCCCGCGGCGGCCGGTCGGCCCGCGCCGACCGGCCGGTGCCGGGTGAATCGACAACCCGGCGTCCCCGGCGCGTCAGGTGAGGAGGCGGAGGGCGGTCAGGGCGTAGGCGCGGGCCGCGGTGACGAGTTCGGTGACGGGAATCGATTCGTCGGCGCGGTGGGCCTGGGTGGTGACGGAGCCTGGGCCGAGCACGACCACGGGTACGCCGAGGTCCCGGGCGACGTACCCGCCGTCGCACGCGGCCGTCCACCCCGCGAGCGGGAGATCGGGGCCGCCGGCGTCGGACCGGGCCGACTCGACGACGCGTACGAGGTCCGTGCCGGCAGCTGTTTCGAACGCCGGCATCTCCATCGGCATCTCGAGCTCGACCGACAGCCCGCGGTCCTCCAGCCGCAACGCGGCGACGCGTGACCGCAGATCATCGAGTACGGCGGCCGGCGACTCGCCCGGAAGCAGTCGTCGATCGGCGACAATCACACAATCGGCCGGGACGATCGAACCGCCCGTACCGCCGTTGATCTGACCCACGCTCCACGTTGCCGGCCCGAGCAACGGGTGTGGATTCGCTGTGAGCTCGGCATGCAACCGCTCGATCTCGGCGACGACCGCGGCGGCGCCGTAGATCGCGTTGGCACCGTCGTCCGGGTTCCCGGCGTGGCAGGCGCGGCCGTGGATCGCGACCCGGAGATAGGAGTCCCCGCGTGCGGCGATGATTGTCTGCAGGTCGGTCGGCTCGGCGGTGACGCACCCCAGGAACCCGGTTGGCTGTGAGTCGTCGGACCCCGGCTCGGTTGCGGGGATGTTGGCCGGAGCCGCGGTGTGGTGGGCGTCGGCGACGTACGCCCGGATGCCTTTCCCGGTTTCCTCTTCGTCCACTACTGCGGTGAGTTCGACCGGGCCGGTGAGCGCGGTGCCGCGGAGGGTGGCCAGGGCGGCGAGCGCGGCTGCGAGCCCGCCCTTCATGTCGGAGGCGCCGCGGCCGTAGATGCGGCCATCCTTCACGGTGCCGCCGTACGGATCGGTCGTCCAGCCGTCGCCGACCGGTACAACGTCCGTGTGCCCGAGGATGAGCAGGCCCGGACCGTTGCCCCCGGCAAGCGTGATGGTGATGTTGTCGCGGCCTGGTTCCACCGGGCTGGTGACCACGTCCAGCCCGAGGTCACGTGCCGCGGCCGCGAGTGCGGCGACGGTCGCGGCCTCCTCCCCGGGAGGGTTCTGCCCGGTCGCCTGCACCAGCTCACGGGTGACCCGCACCAGCAGCTCTTCGTCGATCCGGTCGAGGACGGTCTGTTCGTCAGGGGTCATGAACACGAAGCCTAAATCGGATTGTCAACAATCAGCTCAGCCGGCGGTGACAGGCTGTTCAACCTCGACGCAGCGCTCGTTCTGCAGACCCGAGGAGCTGACCACCCGCCGCCGAGCCGCCGAAACGTCGAACCGCGGAGGAGCTAACAGGCCGTCGAGCCGTCGAGCCGTCGAGCCGTCGAGCCGCCGAACCGTCGAACCGCCGAGCCGTCGAACCGCCGAACCGCCGAACCGCCGAACCGCCGAACCGCCGAACCTTCGAGCGGTCGGGCGGTCGAGCCGTTCGGTTCACGTCAGTTTGTTGACGGCTCGGCGGAGCCGGGTGATGCCTTCGTGGATGCGGTCGGGGGGAGTGGAGGCGAAGCACAGTCGGAGCGCGTCGGCGAAGCGACCGCTGGGAGAGAACGCCGGACCCGGGATGAACGCGACCCCTTCGGCCAACGCGACCTCGAACAGTTCGGCGGTGCTGACCCCGTTCTCAAGCGTCACCCACAGGAAGAAGCCGCCCTCGGGGTCCGTCCAGCGGGCGATGTCACCGAAGTGCTCCTGCAACGCCGCATGCATCGCCTCCTTGCGACGCCGGTACTGCGCCCGCTGCGTGACCAGGTGATCCTCGAGATGTCCGCCCCGCAGGAACCCGGCGAGCAACCGCTGCGCAGGCAGATTCGTGCACGTGTCCATTGCCTGCTTCGCGTTGATCAACAACGGCTGCAGTTCGGCAGCCGTATCGACCCAGCCAACTCGGAGTCCGGGCGCGACGATCTTCGAGAACGTCCGTACGGCGAATACCAGCGGATCGCCCGCGGCGAGCTCGCGGATTGTCGGCAAGGGATCGCCGGCGAACCGCAGCAGCCCGTACGGGTCGTCGTCGATCACCATCGAGCCCCATGAGCGGGCCACCTCGAGCAGCCGGTGTCGCCGATCCAGCGAGAGCGTCGCCCCGGACGGATTCTGGAACGTCGGGATCGTGTAGATCGCCTTCGGTCGCCGTCCGTCGAGGAGCTGCTCGAGATTGTCGACAATCATCCCGTCGTCGTCGACCGGGACCTCCAATAGTTGGGCGCCGTACGAGAGCGCCGTCGCGCTGCCGTTCGTGTACGTCGGCGACTCGACGACGACCAGATCGCCCGGGTTCACGAACAGCTTGCAGAACAGGTCGAGTCCCTGCATGCCGCCCGCGGTGATGGTGAGCCGGTCGGCGGTGGTTTCGTCGCTCGTCCCGCGCAACGTCTCCAGCAGTGCCTCGTGCAGCGGCGGATCGCCTTCGGTGGCCGCGTAGTCGTACGCGTCCGGGCGACTCAACTGATCGGCGGCGATGCCGGCCAGGACGGCCGACGGGACCGCCTCGGCGGCCGGTGAGCCCATCGCGAACCGCACGATGTCGTGGGTCTGCTTGTGCAGCAGCGAGGTGCTCGAGTCGATCACCGAACCGACGAGGCCGCCGACGCGGTCGGCGTACGGGAGAGTCGTCACGGCACTGCCACGGACTTCTTGCGTCACTGCGCTACCTCCGGATCGTCAGTTCGTGGGACAGGTCGGTCAGGTGCTCCACGCCGTCGCCGGTGACCACTACCGGTTCGGACAGTTCGTATCCCCAGCCGTCCATCCACAGGCCGAGGATCACGTGGAACGCCATCCCGGCAGACAGCACGGTGGTCTCGCCGGAGCGCAGGCTGACCGTGCGCTCGCCCCAGTCGGGCGGGTAGCCGATGCCGATCGAGTACCCGATCCGCGAGTCCTTCACCAGCCCGTGCGCGGCGATCACGTCGTTGAAGGCCGCGTGGACGGCGCTTCCGGTGACGCCTGGTCGGATTGTCGACAACGTCGCTTGCATGCCGTCCGCCACGACTTTCGCGGTCTCGCGCAGTCGCTGGGGTGGATCGCCGAGCATCACCGTGCGGGCGAGCGGCGCGTGGTAACGGCCGAAGACGCCCGCCAGTTCGATCGTGGTCGCCTCGCCGGCCCGGAACGGACGGTCGGTCCAGGTGAGGTGCGGTGTACCGGCTGCCTCGCCGGTCGGCAGCATCGGTACGATCGCGGGGTAGTCGCCGCCGTGTTCCGGCGTACCGATCGCCTGGGCGGCCATGATCTCGGCGACCAGATCGCACTGCCGGCGCCCGGGCCTGAGTTGGTCGAGGGCTATCCGCATCGCCTGGGCGGCGATCGCGCCGGCAATCCTGAGCTGACGCAGTTCGTGCGGTGACTTGACCAGCCTGATCCAGTTGACCAGTTCGCCCGAGTCGACCAGTCGGTGGCCGGGCAAGCCGTTGTCGAGCGCAAGGTACGCGCGAACCGGGAAGAAGTGGGCGTCGCCCTCGATGCCGACGTCGGCGCCTGCCGGGACGAGCTCGCGTGCGTGGGCCGCGATCCAGTCGTACGGATGGACGTCGGGGCGGTGCACAAGGTCCTCCGGATAGCCGTGGATCTGCTCGGCGCGCAGGTTGGACGTGTACGCCGCCCCGGCCGCGTCCATGGCACGCGCGAAGAAATGTGCTTCGCCGACGGCGGGGAGCACCAGGCACTGCGGTGTGTAGAACGACCAGGCGTCGTACCCGGTGAGGTAGAAGAGGTTCGACGGATCGCTGACAATCAGCGCTCCGAGGTTCCGCTCGGCCATGGCGGCGCGGACTCGCTGAAGCCGTCCGGCGTACTCGCCCGGCTCGACCGCCTGCTCCAACAAGTCGGGCACGCACTCACCTCGGTTCAGTACGATTGCAGATTGTCGACAATACTGCCGAGCTTAACCGCTGAGCGCCGCTGGGCTGTAGCCCTGGGTCGCGCGGGGTCAGCAGAGGGCGAATCGTGCGGGCTCGGCGTGGAGCGAGTCGCGCAGGGTTCGGGAGGAGCGCGGGCTGCCGTTTCAGGCGACCTTGGGGTCGAGGAGATGCTGGCCTGGGCCGACGGCGTTGTGGCCGGTGAGCGTGAGGACTGACCACATGGTGACCTGGTTGGCGGTGAGGACCGGTTTGCCGATCACGGCCTCGAGGCCGGCGATGACGTCGTACGTCGGGAGGTTCGTGCAGCTGATGAACACAGCCTCGGCGGTGCTGGTGTCGATGCTGCGGACGAGTTCGACGGTGACTTCGTACGGGACCGTCCAGATCTGCGCGATCAGGCCGAGACCGGCGGTCGAGACCACCTCCACTCCGGCTTCGGCGAGGAACGCGGTCAGGCCTGCGGTGAGGTCGTCGGTGTACGGCGTGACCGTGGCGACCCGGTTGATGCCGAGGTGCCGGAGGGCCTGGAGGAGAGCGCCGCTGGTCGTGACCGCGGTCGGGGCGCCGGCGGCGACCATCGCGTCGACCAGGGCGGCTTCTCCGGACAGGCCGCCGACGAAGCTGCCGGAGGTACAGGCGTACGCGACGGCGAGCGGCGCGACCGGCAGTACCTCGGTCGTCGCGCGGGCGATCAGCTCCGGATCGGAGATGTGGACCGCCATTTCGAGCGTCGCCGCGAGGGGTGCGTACGGCGTCCGCGTCAGGTGCAGCGTGACGTCGTCCGGGACCCACCGCCAGAGCTCGCGGTCCAGCGCGAAGTCGTACGGCGCGACGACGCCGATGCCCGTCTGCAGCAGCGGGAGCGTCGGCGCCGGCAGGGGGTGAGTGGGTGGCCGGAGCGTCATGCGACTCAGTGTGGGGTCCCGCTGGCCGCAGCGACAAGAGATTGTTGACAATCCTACGGATCGATTCCTAGCCTCGATGCGTGCCCCCCACCAGCGAGCGACCCATCGTCACGGTCCTCTGCGAGCGGGTCCCTGAGGTCGCCGGGTTGCGGATTCCGCCTGCGTTGGAGCACGTGCCGGGGGTTGAGTTTCGGTTTTGTGATGCGGAGGGATTGCGGGAGGCGGTTCGGGGGGCGCGGGGACTGTTGTTGTGGGATTTCTTTTCGACCGCGGTTCGGGATGTCTGGGACCAGGCCGGGTCGTTGGAGTGGATTCATGTGACGGCGGCTGGGGTCGACACTCTGCTGTTCGACGAGCTGCGTGATTCCGATGTGGTGGTGACCAATGCGCACGGGGTGTTCGATCGGCCGATCGCGGAGTACGTGCTGGGGG
>NZ_SMKR01000134.1 GCF_004348725.1 Kribbella turkmenica | reverse complement strand
GCGCCGGAGGGGGCGCAGAGGGGTAGGGAAGGTATGGCCAGGGGACAGATCACGGTGCGGATGGCGCGCTGGAGTGCCACCCATCCGTGGCGGGCGATCGCGATGTGGGTGGTCGTCGTGATCGCGTGCTTCGCACTCGGCTCCGCGACCGGCACCAAGGAGTCCGACGGAGACGGGGACATCGGCGAGGTGACCCGGGCCGACAACATCGTCAAGTCCGGTGACTTCGCCGACCCGGACGTGGAGAGCGTGCTGATCACCTCGCCGTCCGGACAGCTCGACCAGGCCGAGGCGACCAAGGCGGCCGGTGTCGTGATCCAGCGGATGCGCGCCCTCGGTGGGGTCGCGGAGGTCGCTCAGCCGATGCCGTCGCCGGACAACGACGCCCTGATCGTCAGGGCTACCCTGAAGGACGGCGAGGACGACAACCGCGTACAGCCGCTGCTCGACACCACGGCCCAGGTCCAGCAGCAGTACCCGGACCTCCGGATCGAGGAGGTCGGCGGCCTGTCCATCGGCAAGGCACTGGACGAGACTCTCGGCGAGGACTTCAAGCGCGCGGAGATGTTCAGCCTGCCGGTGACGCTGGCGATCCTGCTGATCGCGTTCGGCGCACTCATCGCGGCGTCGGTGCCGCTGCTGCTCGCGCTGTCGGCGGTCGCCGCGGCGATCGGGTTGTCGTCGGCGGCGTCGCAGCTCGTCCCCGCGGTCGACGCGGTGAACAGCGTGATCCTGCTGATCGGGATGGCGGTCGGCGTCGACTACTCGCTGTTCTACCTGCGCCGGGAACGGGAGGAACGGGCCAAGGGCCGCGGTCATGTGGACGCGGTCGAGGTCGCCGCGGCCACGTCGGGACACGCCGTCGTCGTCTCCGGTACGGCGGTGATCATCTCGATGGCCGGGTTGTTCCTGGCCCGGGACGCGGTGTTCTCGTCCTTCGCGGTCGGCTCGATCCTGGTCGTCGCGGTGGCCGTCGTCGGTTCGCTGACCGTCCTGCCCGCCGTACTGGCGAAGCTCGGTCGCTGGGTGGACCGCCCGCGGATCCCGTTCGTCTGGCGGCTGACCGCGAGCAAGGGGCAGCCGAAGTTCTGGCCGGCGGTGCTGAAGCCCGCGTTGAAGCACCCGATCGCCACTCTGCTGGTCTCCGTCACGGCGCTGCTGGCGGTCGCCTCGCCCGCGCTGGGAATGACCCTGAAGTTCCCGGGCACCGAGGACCTGCCGCGCGACACCGCGGTGATGCAGGCGTACGACCGGCTGACGGCCGCGTTCCCGAGCACGGGTACCAGCCACGAGGTCGCCGTCCGCGCTCCGGCCAACCAGCAGCCAGCCGTGAAGGCTGCTCTGGCCGAGCTGAGCAAGCTCACCCAGAGCGACGACCTCTACGCGCAGGACGGTCTCGAGGAGCCGCGCGTCTCCAAGGACGGCACGGTCACGGTCGTGGAGGTCGCGACGCCGTACGAGGGTGGTAGTCAGGAGGCGCGTGACTCGCTGACGAAGCTGCGCAGCGAACTGATGCCGGAGACCGTCGGCAAGGTTCCGGGTGTCGAGTACGCCGTCGGCGGCTTTGTGGCCGCGGACGTCGACTACGCGGCCCACACGAAGTCGAAGCTGCCGCTGGTGATCGGGTTCGTGCTGCTGCTGACGATGATCGTGATGATGGTGACGTTCCGGTCCGTGGTGGTCGCCCTGACCGCGATCTTCCTGAACGTGCTGAGCGCGGGCGCGGCGTACGGGGTGGTGACGGCGGTCTTCCAGAACACCTGGGCCGAGGGCATCCTCGACTTCCGCTCGAACGGCGCGGTCGTCTCCTGGCTGCCGTTGTTCCTCTTCGTGGTGCTGTTCGGTCTGTCGATGGACTACCACGTGTTCGTGGTCAGCCGGATCCGCGAGGCGGTGCAGCGCGGCGTGCCGACCCGGCAGGCCGTTGCCGAGGGCATCACCGGCTCGGCGGGCGTGGTCACCAGCGCGGCCGCGGTGATGATCGGGGTGTTCGCGGTCTTCGCGACGCTGAGCACGCTGGACATGAAGCAGCTGGGCGTCGGCCTGGCGGTCGCGATCCTGATCGACGCGACGATCATCCGGGCGGTGGTCCTGCCGAGCATCATGATCCTGCTCGGCAACGCCAACTGGTGGGCGCCCAAGTGGCTCCGCGGCCGCCCTGCCAAGCACGCGGCCCCGCCCGCCCCGCGCGAGGAGGAGCGCGAGCTCACCCCGGTCGGCTGACACCCTGGCAACACCTACGAGCGCTCCACCGGATCACGGTGGGGCGCCCGTCGGGTTCTGCCGGGCCCGGTGGGTAGCCGCCTTCACGCGGCTCTGGCATTGGGAGGAGCAGAAGCGGCGTTGGGCGTTGCGGGAGACGTCGACGAAGACGCGGTCGCACTGCGGAGCGGCGCAGACGCCGAGGCGGCCGGCGAGGTCACTGCCGAGTGCGATCGCCAGACCGGCCGCGCAGCCGGCCGCCCAGCCGTTGGCGAGTTCGTCGTTCGGGCCGTGGAAGTGCAGGCTCCAGGGGCGGTCCCCGCCGCGGTCCAGCTGCGGGCGGGCGTTGGTGTCGAGCAGAAGCGCGTTGACCTCCGTCGCGGCCCGATCGAGGTCGCCTGAATGGGCCGCCTCGAAGACGATCCGCATCCGGGCCGCGAGGTCCGTCAGCCGTCGTGCGTCAGCGCGCCGTACCGCGGCCTGCGGGTAGCCGATCGCCGCCAGCGCGTCGGCGACGGCCTGTGACTCGTCCGTCGGCGCGCCGACGGGGGAGCCGCCGGAGTAGCCGGGCGTCAGCCGGTTCACGTACTCCACGGCAGCAGCCAGCACGCTACGCGCGTGACTATCAAAAGACACTTGACCAGTCACAACTCTCTCCGTACAGTCGACCTCGCGTGACTAACCATACCGCTTTGAACAGTCACGCAGGAGGAGGCGGCCATGTCCACCGCAACAGTCGGCCGGGTGCCGGGCTCGCCCTGGCGAGGACTGTCTCCCACCGTGTGGGTGCTGGTCATGGCCCGGGCGGTCAATCGGATCGGTGCGTTCACGCTGCCGTTCCTCGGGGTCGTGCTGACTGTCGAGTTCGGGGCGTCGTTGGGGCAGACCGGCCTGATTCTGGCGTTGTTCGGGGTGGCGACGATTCCGTCGCGGCTGCTCGGCGGGCAGTTGGCGGACCGCCTCGGCCGCCGCCGCACGATCGTGCTGGGCCTGGTCGGGTGCGCCGTCGCGCAGACCTGGATCGCCGTCTCCGGTGAGCTCTGGTCTGCCGTCCTCGCCACGCTCCTGCTCGGCCTGGTCTTCGAGATCTACGAACCACCCAGTCAGGCGACGATCGCCGACGTCACGGACGCGGTCGATCGACCAGCGGCGTACGGTCTGCTGAGCGCCGCGATGGCGGCCGCCGGAGTGCTGGCCGGCCTACTCGCGGCAGCGTTGAGCCATTGGGATCTGCGCTGGTTGTTCGTCGCAGACGCGGTCACCTGCACGGCGTGCGCCGTTCTGGTCGCCCGCGCGCTCCCGGCCGATGGACGCCGAGACCGCGGGCGAGTGGCGGGCGCGAAGGTCTGGCGAGACCGCCGGCTGCTCCTGCTGCTCGCGAGCGGCACGGTCTTCGCGACCATCTACATGCAGCTGGTCATCGGCATCCCGCTCACGCTGCTCGAACAAGGACTGCCGGAGTACGGCGCCGGCTTCGTCCTCGCCGTCTCGGCCGTCACCATGATCGTCGCCCAGCGCCTGCTCCGACTGCAGCACCTGGACGACTTCAGAGCCCTGACGATCGGCTACGTCCTGGTCGGCGTCGGCCTGGTGGTCAGCGCGTTCGCACACACCCTCATCGTCTTCCTGGCAGCCGCAGTCCTCTGGAGCCTCGGCGAGCTGTTCCTGCTGACCCGCTACCTCACCTTGGCCTCGGGCCTCGCGCCCGACCATGCCCGCGGTCGCTATCTGGCGGTCTTCGGCCTCAGCTGGGGCATCGCGACCGCGATCGCGCCGCTGACCGTCACCCGGCTGCTCGAATCGTTCGGACCCGCCGGGCTGTGGCTTTCCACAGCCGCGGTCGCCGCCGCACTGGCCGGGCTTCAGCCATGGTTCAGGACGAGACTGGCTCCAGCCTGACCGTCAGCCCCTTGGCTACCGGGGTGTTGCTGCCCTTGGCCACGTCGTCGGCCGACATCAGCACGTTGGTCTCCGGGTAGTACGCCGCGACACACCCGCGCGCGGTCGGGAAAGAGACCAGCCGGAACCCGGACGCCCGTCGCTCGACGCCGGCGAACTCGCTGACGATGTCGACGTACTCCCCGTCCTGGAGGCCGAGCTCGGCCAGGTCGTCCGGGTTCACGAACACGACCTCGCGGCTCCCGTGCACGCCGCGGTAGCGGTCCTCCAGCCCGTAGATCGTGGTGTTGAACTGATCGTGGCTGCGCATCGTCTGCAGCAGCAGCCGGCCCGGCTCGGTCGGCAGCCAGCTCAGGTCGTTCGCGGTGAACTGCGCCTTCGCGTCGGAGGTCCGGAACTCGCGCCGGTCCCGGGCGGCGTGCGCCAGCAGGAAGCCGCCGCCGTTCGCCCGCAGCCGGTCCTCGAAGTCCTCGTACCCGTCGGCCACCCGACCGATGCGCTGCCGGATCAGGCTGTAGTCGGTGGCGAAGTCGGCCCAGGGGATCTCGCCCACCGACGGTACGACGGCCTGCGCCAGCCCGCAGATGATGCCGATCTCGGACTTCAGCTCCGGTCCGGGCGGAATCAGGTTGCCGGTGGACAGGTGCACCGCGCCCTGGGAGTCCTCGACCGTGACCGACTGCGGACCGGCCGCAGTGTGGTCGTGGTCGGTCCGCCCGAGCGTCGGCAGGATGAGTGCTTCCCGGCCGACGACCGTGTGCGACCGGTTGAGCTTGGTCGACACCTGCACGGTCAGGTCGCACTGCCGCAGGCCGCGATGCACGACCTCGGTGTCCGGCGTCGCGGACGCGAAGTTGCCGCCCATCGCGAAGAACACCCGGACCCTCCCGTCCCGCAGCCGCTTCACCGTCTCGGCCGCGTCGACACCGTGCTTGCGTGGCGAGGTGACGGCGAACTCGCGGTCGAGCTTGTCCAGGAACGCGTCCGGCATCTTCTCCCAGATGCCCATGCTGCGGTCGCCCTGGACGTTCGAGTGGCCGCGCACCGGGCACGGGCCGGCACCGGGCTTGCCGATGTTTCCCTGCAGGAGCAGCACGTTGACGATCTCGCTGATCGTGGCGACCGCCTCGCGGTGCTGCGTCAGCCCCATCGCCCAGCAGATCACCGTCGCCTTGGACCTGATGAACCGCTGGGTGAACTCCTCGATCTCCGTACGCCGCAACCCGGTGGCCAGCTCGACCGCGGCCCAGTCGAGCTCGGCGTTGTGCTTCGCGTACAGCTCGAAGCCGCTGGTGTGCGACTCGACGAACTCCTTGTCCAGCACGGTGCCCGGGTTCGCCGCCTCGGCCTCGAGCAGAAGGTGGCCGACGGCGAGGAACAGCGCCTGGTCGCCGCCGATCCGGATCTGCAGGTGCTGGTCGGCGAGCGTCGTACCCTTGCCGACCCAGCCGCTCGGGCGTTGCGGGTTCTTGAAGTTCATCAGGCCCGGCTCGGGCAGCGGGTTGACCGAGACGATCTCGGCGCCGTTGCGTTTGGCGAGCTCGAGGTGGCTGAGCATCCGCGGCGCGTTGGTGCCCGGGTTCTGGCCGACGACGACGATCAGCTCGGACTCTTCCAGCATCTCCAGCGTGACCGCGCCCTTGCCGCTGCCGACCACCCGCGACAGCGCCGTACCGGAGGACTCGTGGCACATGTTCGAGCAGTCGGGCAGGTTGTTGGTGCCGTAGGCGCGGACGAAGAGCTGGTAGAGGAACGCGGCCTCGTTGCTGGTCCGGCCGGAGGTGTAGAAGACCGCGTCGTCGGGGTCGGTGAGTCCGGCGAGGTGCCGGGCGACCACCTGGAACGCCTCGTCCCAGCCGACGGGTTCGTAGTGGGTGGCGCCGGCCCGGAGCAGCATCGGCTCGGTGATCCGGCCGGCCTTGCCGAGCTCGTACTCCGAGATCTGGTTCAGCTGGTCGACCGAGTGGCCGGCGAAGAAGTCGCGCGGAACCCGTTTGCGGGTCGCCTCCCAGGCCACCGCCTTGGCGCCGTTCTCGCAGAACTCGGCCGCGTGTTTGCGCTTGTGGTCCGGATCGGGCCAGGCACAGGACGGGCAGTCGAAACCGCCGTCCTGGTTCATCTTCAGGAAGACCTTGCCGGTCCGGACCGGCCCCATCTCGCGGAAACCGAACCTGAACGACGAGACCACGGCGGGGACGCCGGCGGCCTTCTTCTTCGGCTGCTCGATATCGACCATGTTTCAACCATAGTTCGAGCTATCAGTCGAGGTCGGGTTGATAGATGTCGCCTGTGTGCCAGTTGCTGCCGGCTATCGCCACCGGTTCCGGCGGCCGGTAGCGGACAGATCCCTCGACAGTGCGCGCGCACCGTCCTACCGTGCCTGGGAAAGCGTTTGCCATCCTCGCCAAGGATCCGCCCATGTCCAGCTCCCGGAGTCGGTGCCTCGCCGCCGTTGTCCTCGCCACCGTGACCGCACTCGGCGGCACGACGTCCGCCTCCGCCGGTCCCGCCCCGGCCGACGGCCCGCCCCGGATGGAACGCCTCGATCGCGGCCTGGTCGCGACCACGACGACCGAGGGTGTGTTCCTCAGCTGGCGACTGCTCGGCCAGGAGGCCACCGGCGCCGGCGACCACGGTCTGACCGGCGCGGGCTTCGACGTCTACCGCGACGGGAAGTGGATCGCGACCGTCACCGACAGCACGAACTACCTGGACCGATCGGGTTCACCGAGCTCGCGCTACCGGGTCGTGTCGGTGGTGAAGGGCCGCGAAGCGGATCGCAGCGACTCCGTGTCGCCGTGGGCGGCCGGCTACACCGAACTGCCGCTCCGCAAGCCGGCAGACGGTGTGACGCCGAGAGGTGAGGCGTACACCTACTCGGCGAACGACATGAGCCTCGGCGACGTGGACGGCGACGGGCAGTACGAGTATGTCGTGCTCTGGAACCCCTCCAACGCCAAGGACGTGTCCCAGGTCGGCTACACCGGCAACGTCTACCTCGACACGTACGAGGCCGACGGCACGTTGCTGTACCGGCTCGACCTCGGGGTGAACATCCGCGCGGGTGCGCACTACACCCAGTTCCTCGTGTACGACTTCGACGGCGACGGCCGCTCGGAGATGATGATCAAGACCGCGCCGGGCACCAAGGTGATCACCTATCACCGGGACGGCCGGGTGAAGTCCGAGCGCTACGTCACCATGCCCGCTGCGGACCGACGGGCCGGGTTCTCTGACCAGGACGACTACCGGGTCAGCGCCACCGGCTACTACGACCATCTGGTCGACCTGTTCCAGCAGTGGCACCGTCAGCCGGAGGTGGTCAGCGGTCAGTGGCCGTCGACGCTGGAGGCGGCTTTCGGTATCGAGCCGCGGTACGAGTACCCGCTGTCGCACGCGGACGCGTCCGCACTGGTCGACTACTTCATGGACGCCTACGCGCCCAGTCGCAGTACGCGCAACCAGCTGCGTGCGTTCGAAGGCTTCATCGTCAGCGGGCCGGAGTACCTCACCGTCTTCGAGGGCCGCAGCGGCCGGGAGCTCGAGACCGTCCGCTACCGGCCCGGCCGGACCGACGACGGGCTCCGGTGGGGCGACTACGCGATGGCGCGGATCGAGCCCGGCAACCGGGTCGACCGCTTCCTGGCCGGCGTCGCGTACCTCGACGGCTCCCGCCCGTCCGCGGTCTTCGCCCGCGGCTACTACACCCGTACGACG
The DNA here is from genome assembly GCF_004348725.1 of Kribbella turkmenica. Taxonomy (GTDB): domain Bacteria; phylum Actinomycetota; class Actinomycetes; order Propionibacteriales; family Kribbellaceae; genus Kribbella; species Kribbella turkmenica. Next base: position 13,311 of record NZ_SMKR01000134.1, on the reverse strand, counting down.
ATGGCGGCGTACGACTGGAACGGCCGGCGGATCACCACGCGGTGGTTCGTCGACAGCGGCTGGACGCCGATGACGAACCCGTTCAACGACAGTCCGCACGGCCGGGACGGCACCGACCCCGAGTACGGCTCGATCACGACGCAAGGGTTCCACTCGCTCAGCGCCTCCGACGTGGACGGCGACGGCCGGCAGGAGATCGTGTACGGCGCGGCGACCATCGACGACGACGGCAGCGTGCTCTACAGCTCGGCCGACGTTCTGCCACCCGGCAGCGCGGACCCCGGGGCGGTCGCCCGGCTCGGACACGGCGACGCGATGCACGTGACCGACATCGATCCGCGGCGGCCGGGGCTGGAGATCTTCACGGTGCACGAGGGCGGGAGGTTCGCGCCGTACGGCTACGCGTTGCGGGACGCGAAGACCGGTGAGGTGATCTACGGCGAGTACTCCGGCCGGGACACCGGACGCGGCATGGTCGGTGACATCGTGCCGAGCGAACCCGGCCTGGAGACGTGGGCGATGCGTCTGCGCACAGCGGACGGCGATGGCCTGGGCGCAGCTCAGCCAGGGACGAACCAGAGCATCCGGTGGGCCGCCGACGGGACCACCCAGATCGTCGACGGTGCCGGCGCGGTCACACCGACGATCAAGGACTGGCAGCGCGGCACCCTGCTCGAAGCCACCGGCACGCTGACGAACAACGGCACGAAGGGCAACCCGTCGCTGGTCGCGGACGTGTTCGGCGACTGGCGGGAGGAGTTGCTGGTGCGTACGGCGGACAGCAGCGCGATCCGGATCTACCTGAGCACCGAGGTGACCGACCGGAAGCTGTACACGCTGATGCACGACCCGCAGTACCGGGCCGAGGTGGCGCGGCAGAACACGGCGTACAACCAGCCGTCGTACCCGGGCTTCTACCTCGCCTCCGACACGGACTGGTCGAAGGTCCCACTGCACCGGTAGCACGGGACGATATGTGGGTGCGGGCACTTGTGTGCTCCCATCCCATAGCTGGGAGTCGGCCGGATTCCTAGGGTTCCGGCATGGCTACCCCACGTCGAGCCCTGGTCACCGGAGCTGCGTCCGGCATCGGCGCCGCGTGCGCGCGGCGGCTGGCGGCCGACGGCGTACAGGTGGTCGCGGTCGACCATGACCGGGACCAGCTCGCCATGCTCGAGGGCGTCCAGACGGTGGTGGCCGACCTCGCCGACCTCGACCGGCTGGCGGACCTGCCGGCGGACGTGGACATCCTGGTCAACAACGCCGGCGTCCAGCAGGTCGCACCGATCGAGCAGTTCCCGCCCGAGCGTTTCGGCTACATCGTCCGGCTGATGCTCGAGTCGCCGTTCCGGCTGATCCGTCAGACCCTGCCGCACATGTACGGCCGCGGGTGGGGCCGGGTGATCAACATCAGCTCGGTGCACGGCCTGCGGGCCAGCCCGTTCAAGGCGGCGTACGTCGCTGCGAAGCACGGGCTGGAAGGACTCAGCAAAGTGGTCGCACTGGAGGGTGCGGCGCACGGGGTGACCAGCAACTGTGTGAACCCGGCCTACGTCCGTACGCCGCTCGTCACGGCCCAGCTGGCGGATCAGGCGGCCACTCACGGCCTGACCGAGTCAGAGGTGCTGGAGAAGGTCATGCTCGAACCGGTCGCGGTGAAGCGGCTGATCGAGCCGGACGAAGTGGCGGAGCTGGTCGCGGTGCTGTGCGGCCCGGCCTCCGCCTCCATCACGGGGAGCTCGTTCGTACTCGACGGCGGCTGGACCGCCCACTAGCTCAGGAGAGCCCGTCATGACAGCAACACAACCGGTCCGAACCCGTACGCCGATCGGCCGGGTGGTCGGCGCGAGTCTCGTCGGCACGACCGTCGAGTGGTACGACTTCTTCCTGTACGGCGTGGCCGCGTCGGTCGTGTTCGGCGAGCTCTTCTTTCCCGAGGGCGAGGAGCTCACCGGGACGCTGCTGAGCTTCGCCACCTTCGCGGTCGGCTTCTTCGCCCGTCCGATCGGCGGGGTGGTGTTCGGCCACTTCGGGGACCGCCTGGGCCGCAAGAACCTGCTGGTGCTGTCCCTGCTGATGATGGGTCTGGCGACGTTCGCCATCGGCCTGCTGCCGACGTACGCACAGGTCGGTGCGCTCGCTCCGGTCCTGCTGACCGTGCTGCGACTCGTCCAGGGCTTCGCGCTCGGTGGTGAGTGGGGTGGTGCCGTACTGATCGTGTCGGAGCATGGTGACCCGGCACGACGTGGGTTCTGGGCGTCCTGGCCACAGGCGGGCGCTCCCGCCGGTCAGCTGATCGCGAACGGCGTACTGGCCGGCCTGGCCGCGTTCCAGTCCGACGAGGCCTTCAACTCGTGGGGCTGGCGCGTTCCGTTCCTGCTGTCCGCCGTACTCGTGCTGGTCGGTCTGTGGGTGCGGTTGCGGATCGAGGAGTCACCGGTGTTCAAGGAGGCCCGGGCGAACCAGCAGCCGACCGACAAGCTGCCGCTGCTCGAGGTGCTCAGCCGCTACCCGCGTGAGGTGCTGACCGCGATGGGTGCGCGGATGGCGGAGAACGTCAGCTACTACATCTTCACGATCGTCATCGCGACGTACGCGAAGGAGCAGCTGGGACTGGGCAAGTCCTTCGCGCTCAACGCCGTACTGATCGGTGCGGCCGTGCACTTCTTCGCCATCCCGATGTGGGGTGCGCTGTCCGACCGGATCGGCCGGAAGCCGGTGTACCTGATCGGTGCGGTCGGTGTGGGCGTATGGGCCTTCGTCTTCGTGGCCCTGGTGGACACGAAGAACTTCGTCCTCGCCACACTGGCGGTGACGGTCGGACTCGTGCTGCACGGCGCGATGTACGGGCCGCAGGCATCGTTCTTCACCGAACTGTTCGGTACCCGGGTCCGCTACTCCGGTGTGTCGGTGGGCTACCAGCTGGCCTCGATCATCGCCGGTGGCCTGGCGCCGTTCATCGCGGTGGCCCTGCTGAAGGTTTACGACTCCGGCTACGCGATCGCCGTGTACGTCGCCGCCTGCGCGGTCATCTCGATCGTCGCGGTGACGTCGTACTCCGAAACCCGCAAACGGGACCTCACCAGCCTCTGATCCCCTTCCAACTCTCTTCTCCTCGAGACCACAGCCGACAGGATTCCGAAGACAGCCAGAAGTGGGATGATCACCACCGTGGAGGAGCTGCTGCGGCTGCTGGCCGAGGACGCCCCGGGAAGCGAACTGGCCCGGGCGGCGGGGGAGGACTCCGTCGCCCGGGAGCTCGCGCTGCGGATCCGGGCCGGCATCGACGCCAGCAAGAAGCGTGAGGCCGAGCTGACCACCCTGGTCGACGTGGCCCGCGAGCTCGCCTCGGCCCGTGACCCGGGCCGGGTCCTCGACACCATCGTTCATCGGGCACGCACCCTGCTCGGCACGGACGTGGCCTACCTGACCTTGTACGACGACGCCCGCGGCGACACCTACATGCGGGCGACCGACGGCTCTGTGTCGGCGGCGTTCCAGCAGGTCCGGCTGCCACTCGGCGCAGGGCTCGGCGGTCTGGTCGCCGAGACCCACAAGCCCTACTGGACCGCGGACTATCCGTCCGACCGGCGCTTCCGGCACACCACTCACATCGACCAGGCGGTGGGCGAGGAGGGACTGGTCGCCATCCTCGGTACGCCGCTCATCGTCGACGGAGCGTTCGTCGGCGTGCTGTTCGCCTCCAACCGGACGCGGCGGCCGTTCAGCCGCGAGGAGGTGTCGCTGCTCGGCTCACTCGCGGCGCTGGCTGCCGTCACGATCGTCCAGGTCCGGGCGGCCGCCGAGACCGCGGCCGCCCTCGACCAACTGTCGAAGGCGCACGCCGGCACCGAGCACGCGGCCGCCGCCCACGATCGGTTCGCCGACATCGTCCTGTCCGGCGGCGACGTCGACGCGGTCGCCGCCGCGCTGGCCGAACTGCTGGACGTCTGGGTCGTCCTTGTCGATGCCGTAGGCAACGAACTTGCGGTGGCCGGGTCGCCCGGCCGGGCCGCCGTACCGTGGCAGGAGTCCGAGTCCGGCCGGCTGACGCGGATCGGCGACTGCTGGGTCGTCGCCGCGACCGCGAAGGGCGAGCGGCTGGGCGCACTCGTGATCGGTGGCGTCGACGACCTGTCCGGCGCAGACCGACGCATCGTCGAGCGCGCCGCGGTCGTCACCGCACTGGTCCTGCTGTTCCGCCGCCAAGCCGCCGAACAGTCCCAACGCGCTCAAGCCGACCTCCTCTCCGACGCCCTCAGCGGCAGCGCCGACCCGAGAACCCTGACCGATCGGCTCCGGTTGATCGCGCCGAGCCGCCACCTCGACCGTCTGGTGGTAGCGGTTTGCAGAGGCGACCACAGCGGCGTTCTCGCCAGACTCACCGCACCGCTGGAGGACAAGCTCACGCTGACCGGCCCGTACGCCGGCGACCTGGTGCTGCTGTTCGCGTCGTCCGACCGGGTGAAGGTCGCCGGCGAACTGACCGTGGTCGCCCGCCAGACCGGCGTGACGATCGCCGTCGCCGGCGCGGCGGCCTGGGGGAGCGAGTTGATCGCAGTACATCGCCAAGCAGCCCGACTGGTCGCCACGATGCAGCGACTCGGCCGCACGGGTCAGGCCGCGACGCCGGACGATCTGGGCCTGGCAGGACTCGTCGGAGCCGACCACGCCGACATCGCCGCGCACGTCGACCACGTGCTCGGTCCGGTGATCGGGTACGACGCTCAGCGCGGTACGGATCTGACCGGCACCCTCCGGGCGTACTTCGCGGCCGGCCAGAGCCCGACCCGGGCAGCCGAGGCTCTGCACGTCCATCCGAACACGGTCCAGCAACGTCTGGACCGCATCACCGTCCTGCTCGGCGACGGCTGGTTGCATCCCGATTGTGCTCTCGACGTCCAGGTCGCGCTCCGGCTGCAGGCGACCCTGGGCTGAAACCTGTCGGGTGTTTGGGGGACAGGTGTCGGGCAGGTGGACAGGGGCGTCGGGCGTTCACCCGCTGTGACGCGGCTCGTGCGGAGACGAGTCTTTGACGCGTCAGCAGCGGCATCCGGGGGGATGTGAGGCTTGCTCAGCTGGATTTACAGGGGTCGAGCTGAGCCGGTCGTCCGCGCTGTCGCGCCTGGAAGACCCCGTATCCGTCGCGCGCCGACGGAGCATTTCGCAAAGGAAGCACCATGAACCTCCGCCTTCGGGCCACCGTCGCCCGGACCGTCCGCCATGCCCGCAACCAGCTGGTGGCCGACCGGGACCGCCGGTTCCAGCGAGCACGGAAGAGGAACGACTCCGGTTTCACCCTGATCGAGCTGCTGGTCGTCATCGTCATCCTCGGCGTCCTGTCCGGGATCGTCGTGTTCGCCGTCGCCGGCATCCAGGACCGCGGCAACGCCGCCGCCTGCCGGACGGACAAGAAGAGCGTCGAGGTCGCCGTCGAGGCCTACTACGCGAAGAACGGTACCTACCCGCCGCCCGGCGACGCGGGCTGGCTCGAGCTCACCGTGGGCGTCAACCAGCTCCTGCGCAGCCGCCCGGCCGGCGACGGCTACACCATCACGCTCGGCGTCAACGGCCTGGTCACCGCGGCCGGCGCCTGCACCTGACCCCGCCCCTCAAGGGCGGACCGGCTCGGAGGAGGGCCGGTCCGTCCGCCGGACAGCGGACCAGGAGTACGGCGCCCGCGCGCCGTACCGGGTCCGACGACTTCGCCGAAGGGACGCCATGAAAGTTCCCGTGCCCGGTAGCCGGGTGGACCTGTTGCTCGAAGAACTCTGGAACGCCGGAGGGTCCGACCTGCTCCTGACCGTCGGGATGGCCCCGCAGCTCCGTGTTCACGGCGTACTGCGGCCGGTCGCCGACCGGACGCCGTTGACCCGGCGCGACACCGACGCGATGCTCACCGAGATCCTCAACCCACACCGCTCGAACGTCTGGCAGACGACGTACGAGCACGACTTCTCGTTCTCCTGGCGGAACAACGCCCGGATCCGCGCCAACGCCTTCACCCAGCGCGGCGACACAGCCCTCGCGCTGCGAATCATCCCGCGCAGCATCCCGACGATGTCGGAGCTCGGCCTGCCGCCGGCGATCGGTAGGTTCGCCCGGCTGCACCAGGGCCTCGTCCTGGTCACCGGGCCGACCGGTTCCGGCAAGTCGACCACGCTGGCCGCCGTCATCCACCAGATCAACACCGACCGGGCCTGCCACATCATCACCATCGAGGACCCGATCGAGTACGTGCACGAGCACCGCCGTTCGGCGGTGAACCAGCGCGAGGTCGGCAGCGACACCGCGTCGTTCCCGGACGCGTTGCGGGCCGCCCTGCGCGAGGACCCCGACGTCCTGCTGGTCGGTGAGATGCGAGACCTGGAGTCGATCCGGTTCGCGCTGACCATCGCCGAGACCGGCCACCTGGTCTTCGCCACCCTGCACACGAACGACACCGCCCAGTCGGTGGCCCGGATCATCGATGTCTTTCCGCCGGAGCAGCAGTCCCAGGTACGGGTCCAGCTCGCGGCCGCGCTCAGCGGGGTGGTTTACCAGCGCCTGGTTCCCCGGGTGGGCGGCGGTCTGGTGGCCGCGTTCGAGGTGATGGTCGCGAACGCAGGCATCCGCAACCTGATCAAGGAAGGCAAGACGCACCAGTTGCGCAACGCCCTCGTCACCGGCCGCCGCGAGGGCATGATCACGCTGGAGCAGTCCCTGTCGGAGCTGGTCCAGGCGGGTGAGATCTCGGTCGAGGAGGCCTGTGCCCGCAGCTCGTACCCCAAGGAGATCGAACTCCGGCCGAGGCCGGGTCCCCCCGTCCGCGCCGGTGCGGGGCAGGTGTGATGAAGCACCGTGGATGGGGGAAGCCGCCGGCGCTGACGCCGAGCGAGCCTGTCGACGTGCGGAGCGAACGACTGGGCGCCGCACTGCTGGCCGAGCGGCACGGCATCCCGGTCGTCGACCTGTGGACGATCACGCCCGAGCCCGAGGCGACGGCGCTGATCGACGAGCACACGGCGCGGGCGCTGACCGCGCTGCCGCTGGCGGTTCGTGAAGGCGCGGTGCTCGTGGTGCTCGCGGATCCGGCGGCCGGTGCGCGGGTCGAGGAAGCGCTGGGCCGTCCGGTCCGGATCGTGCTCGCGGCGCCGTCAGACATCGTCCGCGCCATCGGCAACACGTTCCGCGCGCTCGCCGCGATCGACGAGCCGCTCAAGCAGTTCCAGGCCCGCGGTACGACGTCGCCCGCCGACGAGGTCGTGGTGAACGAGGACGCGCCGGTCGTGCAGGTGGTCCAGCTGGTCATCACCCAGGGCCTGCGCGACCGGGCCTCGGACATCCACATCGAGCCGCACGACGATCGCGTCCGCGTGCGCTTCCGCGTCGACGGCGTACTGCGGGACCAGCTCGACCTGCCGGGTGCGATCGGGCCGGCCGTCGCCAGCCGGATCAAGGTGCTGGCCGACCTCAACATCATCGAACGCCGGCGCTCCCAGGACGGCCAGATCCGGATGCGGGTCGAGGGCCGCGCGGTCGACATCCGGGTCTCGACCGCGGCTGTCGTCGGCGGGGAGAAGGTGGTCCTGCGGCTGCTCGACAAGAGCCGGCCGCTGTTCCGGCTCGAGCAGCTCGGGATGCCGCCGGAGCTCGCCGGGAAGTACGCCGGCCTGCTGCGGACGCCGTACGGGATGGTCATCTGCGCGGGGCCGACCGGGAGCGGCAAGACGACCACGCTGTACGGGTCGCTCGGCGAGATCGACAGTCCCGAGCGCAACATCATGACGATCGAGGACCCGGTGGAGTACAGCTACGGCTCGATCAACCAGATCCAGATCAACGAGGCGGCCGGGATCACCTTCGCCACCGGGCTGAGGTCGATCCTGCGGCAGGACCCCGACGTCATCCTGGTCGGCGAGATCCGGGACGTCGAGACAGCACGGATGGCGGTCCAGTCCGCGCTGACCGGCCACCTGGTGCTGTCCTCGGTGCACGCCACCGACACCGCGACCGCGCTGCACCGCCTGCTCGACATGGGGATCGAGACGTTCCTGGTCGCGTCCTCGGTGAATGCAGTGATCTCGCAGCGGCTGATCCGCACAATTTGCGAGAACTGCCGCGAGTACTACGAACCGCCGGCCGCGGAACGGGCGTTCCTGCGTGGCGCCGGGGCGGAGGTCCCGGCCGTCGGCCTGATCCGCGGTGCGGGCTGCAACTTCTGCGCGCGCACCGGCTACCTCGAGCGGACCGGGGTGTACGAGCTGATGCCGGTCTCGGACGCGATCCGCGAGCTGGTCGTGGACCGCGCGCCGCTCGCCGAGATCCGCAAAGCCGCCTGTTACGAGGGTATGCGGACGCTGGAGCAGGAAGGCGCCCGGCTGGCGCAGGCAGGCGTCACCACGGTCGCCGAGGTGCTCCGGTCGATCTACACGGTGGGGATGCGATGACGAGATACGCGTACGTCGCGGTCCACGCCGACGGGAGCGCCAAGCGCGGTACGACCCGGGCCGAGAGCCGCGAGGAGGCCGAGTTCGCGCTGTACGAGCGGGAGCTGCGCAACATCCGGCTGACCGAGAAACCGGGCCTGCTGCAGCTGGAGATCACCGCTCGCCGGGTGAAGCGCGAGGAGGTCATGCACCTGACCCGGCAACTCGGTGCGTTCGTCGCGGCCGGGCTGCCGCTGACCGAGGCGGTGCACAGCCTCGGGCGCGAGTCGGAGAACTCGTCGGTTCGCCGGATGATGGTGGAGGTCGAGGACGGCCTGCGCGACGGGGAGCGGCTGTCGGACTGCTTCGACCGGCATCCGCGGGTCTTCCCGGAGTTCTACCGCGGCATCCTGCGCTCGGCCGAGCTGAGCGGCCGCCTCGACACCGTCCTCGGTCAGCTCGCGCACTACCTGGAACGCGATCTCGAGGCCCGCCGGCGGGTCAAGCAGGCCACCATGTACCCGGCGGTGGTCGCGATGATGTCGCTGGTGACTCTCGTCGTCCTGGCCGGCTTCGTGCTGCCGAGGTTCCGGGAGTTCTTCGACAGCCTGGGAGCGACCCTGCCGCTGCCGACCCGGATCCTGCTGGGCATCACGGAGTTCCTGAGCAGCTGGTGGTGGGCGCTGATGATCGGCGCGGGCGTGCTCATCCTCGCGCTTGTCCACGTGCTCAGGACGACGCCCGGCCGCTACCTGCGCGACCGGCTGGTGCTCGCACTGCCGGTGATCGGGCCGACGATCCGGTTCGCTCTGGTCGAACGGTTCTGCCGGATCCTGTCGTCGATGGTCAGCGCGGGCGTCCAACTGCCCCAGGCCTTGCGGGTGGCGACCGGCTCGCTGCCGAACCGCGTGTACCGGCGGTCGCTGGCACGGGTGATGGAGGCGATGCTTGAGGGTGAGGGCCTGGCCCGTCCGCTCGCCGCCAGCGGACTGTTCCCGGCCACAGCCGCCCAGATGCTCCGGGTCGGCGAGGACACCGGCACGCTGGACGGTCAGCTCGAGGTCACCGCGCAGTACTACGAGGGCGAGCTGGACTACAAGCTGAAGAAGCTGATCGGCCTGTTCGAGCCGGCGGTGATCTTGCTGATGGGTGGGGTGGTCGGCTTCGTCGCCATCGCGCTGGTGTCCGCGATGTACGGGATCTTCCGGCAGGTGCAGGGCTGATGCGGGAGCGTGGCGAGAGCCTGCTGGAACTGGTGATGGCGATCGCGCTGATGGGTGTGGCGATCGTCGCGGTGATGTCCGGGTTGACGACGACGGTGCTGATGTCGGATGTGCAGCGCAAACAGGCCACCGCGGTCGCCACGGTCCGCAGCTACGCCGAGGCGCTCCAGCGATACGTTGCCGACGGCCACTACGTCGCGTGTGCCACGGCGTCGTCGTACGTGGTGCCGGGCTTCGTGTCCCCGGCCGGCTTCACGGCGAAGGTGGTCAGCGGGTCAGTTCGGTACTGGACCGGAGCGTTGTGGCTGCCGCTGTGCCTGCCCGACCGCGGGCTGCAGCGGGTGCGGGTCTCGGTCGCCAGTACTGACGGTCGCGCGGTCGAGACGCTGGACGTCGTACTGCGAAAGCCCTGCCGGCTCGAGGATCCGCCGTGCACGTGAGGCGCAACGAGCAAGGATTCACGCTGGTCGAGTTGCTGATCACCATGACCCTCATGGGCGTCGTGTCGCTCGCGCTGGCGGACCTGGTGATCAATTCTCTGCGCCAGATGAGTGCGACGTCGGATCGGCTCGACATGGCACAGGACGCTCAGCTCGGGGCGACGTACTTCTCGCGTGACGTCGCTGCGGTGGGACTGCGCGACTACAGTGCTGTGGCCGCGGACGGCTCGCTGCCGTTCAAGCCGTCGGTCCAGCTGGATGCGGCGTTCACCGACGGTGGTTACACGTGTGGCCCCGCCCCTGAGGCTGCGGTCCGGTTGCTGGCTGATTACTGGGACGCCTCGGCAGTCCGACGTACTGCGGTCGTGGCCTACTACCTGAGCGCTGCCGGTGAACTCCGACGAACTGAATGCCGCGGCCCGGATACGACGCCGTCGTCCGACGTACGCATCGCGACGAACGTGAAGCCGGGGAGCGTCGAGGTGAGCTGCTCGACCACGTGCACGTCGGCCGTCGTACCGGACGGGATCACCTTGCGGTTCGTCATGCACAAGCCGTCGACGGGGGACTACGAGATCGTCCTGACCGGGCTGCGGAGGCAGACGTGAGACGCCGGGACGAGCGGGGATCGTCGTTGTTGCTGGTGCTCGTCGTGATCACAGTGGTCGCGACCGCACTCGCCGCGCTGCTGTCCAGGACGGATGCCGCCCAGCGCGTGTCGAAGAGCCTCCGGCAGGAGACGGTGGCGGCGTACGCAGCGGATGGGGCGATGGAAGCCGCGATCAACAACCTGCGGAACAGCAACTACAACGGCGAGTCCGGGCAGCGGTGTTTCGGGCTGTCCGACACGCTGTCGCTCGTCCTCTTCAACGGGCTCGACTCCGCCGCAGTGACGTGCCGACCGGATCCGAAGCAGGTGATCGTGCAGTGCGACGGCTCCGACTGCAACCGGCCGGACAACGCCATCCTCACGCTCGGGCGCATCCCGGGTGAAGACGGCCTGACGGTCGACCAGCCGGCGGACTCGGTGTTGCAGATCCACGGTGACGTCGCGTCGAACTCGACCGTCAACGTGGCCACCGGGAAGCTGAGTGCGACGGGATCGGTGTCCGCGCGCGACGGCTGCTTCGGTGATCTCTTGGGAGACCCGCTGTGCAACCTCACGGTCCTGCCTGGCGGCGAGGACCCGGCCTACCCCTCACCGCTGTCGACCGCCCCGGTCCACCGCGCGCTGCCCGGCTGCACGACGCCGAACTCGGTCGTCACCTTTCTCCCCGGGTACTACGACGACGCGGCCGGCCTGACCGCGATGATGTCGAGCGGCAGCGCCTGTCGCGGCAGCACGTGGTGGTTCACGCCAGGCCTGTACTACTTCGACTTCCACAACACCACGAACCCGCTGCTGGACAGCGGTGAGAATGTCTGGACCGTCGGCAGCGGCAATCTGGTGGGCGGCACGCTGTCGGGCGGTGCGACGGTCATTCCAGGCGCTTGCGCGAGCCCGCTCGGCGGTTCGACCGGCGGGGTGCAGTTCATCTTCGGCGGTGACAGCCGCCTGGACATAAAGGGCGGCAAGGCGGAGCTCTGCGGCAGCTACTCGCCGACCAGACTGCCGATCGCCCTGCGGGGGCTCACCAGCGGAACCGAGTCGTCGGTCGCTCTGAGTGCGCTGAAGCCGTCCGCGGTCTCGCCGGTCAGCAAGTTCGGCCTCACCGCGACGCCGTCCAGGCTGAGCACGGTCGACGGAGTCGCTGCCCGCTGGACGAGCTCGGTCGCCGTCGACACGGCTCCGGTGACCATCAACGGGTTCGCGCCGGCCGCTGTCATTCCCGCTGGATCGGTGCTCGAGTCGGCTGTTCTGAAGATTACTCACCGGCACAGCGATCCCGGGTCGACGGACCGGCTCGACGTGTCGGTCGACGTCGGATCCGGTGCGCCGCTGACCGCGTCGGTCACAGGCGGTCCGGGTGGATCGGCGTACCGGACCGAGACCATTCCGCTCGACCCGGATCGCACTGGCTCGCTGGCACGGGCGGTGTACGGCGGGACGTTCACCGGGGCGAGCGTGTCGCTGACGGCCGGGCTGACGACGGCGGGCGACACCGAGGACGTCGATGCGGTCAGCCTGGAGCTCGAGTACACGCCGCCGGCCCTGCGAGCGGCGGACGGGTGCGTGACCGAGGGGCCGTATCCCAGTGACTCAAGCGCTTGTGCGCTGGCGTCCGGCCGGCTGTTCGTCCAGGGCGCGGTTTACGCGCCTGACGGCGTACTGGACCTGACTGTCGGACCGGGTACGGCGCCGGCGGTCCGAGGAGGTGTGGTGATTCGTGCGTTGCGGATCACCGCAACGGGAACGCTGTCCGGTGTGGCCATCGACGTACCGGACGATTCACCGGCCTTCACCTTCGGGCTCCAGCTCACGGCGTACATCTGTCCGGGCGCGCTGATCTGCGCACCCGGCGGCCGTCCGGCGCTGCAGGCCCGGATCGGGCTGATCGACGCCGACCCCACCGCGCCGGTCGCCGGACGGCGGGCGGTCACGGTCCTCGGCTGGTGGCGGCCCGGCTGATGGTTCTGTGCCGAGTTTCCGCGCCAGAGGCGAACAGCCCTATCGCAACGGCATCACGCTGCGTAGTTTGGTCCGCGGGGGGATCCATGAACGAGTTGGTCAAGGTCGTCGTCGTCGACGACCACACACTGGTCCGCTACGGCCTCGCCGGCCTCGTCGATCACGAACCGGACCTGGAGATCGTCGGCGATACCGGCCACCGCGCCGAGGCGGTCGGCATGGTCCTGTCCGCCCGGGCGAACGTCGTCGTCCTCGACGTCACCCCGCCGGATTTCGACGGCCTGCGCACCGCCCGCGACCTGCGCAACCGGTACGCCGACCTCGGCATCGTCCTGCTCGCACCCGACGGCCAGGACAACGTCCTCTTCCAGGCCCTCGAGTCCGGAGTCTCCGCCTTCGTCGCGAAGACCGCCCCTACGCACGAGATCCTCGCCGCCATCCGGCACGCCGCCGTCGCGCCCACCTCGTTCACCGCCACCGAGCTGGGCCCCGCCATGGCCCGCCGCGACCAGCCGGCCGCGGCGACTCTCCTCAGCCCTCGCGAGACCCAGGTCCTCGAACTCCTCGGCCAGGGCCTCTCGGTCCGAGCCATCGCGGTGGCCCTCTCCGTCAGCGTCTCCACCGCCAAGACCTACGTAGCCCGCCTCTACGAGAAACTGGAAGTCTCCAAC
>NZ_SMKR01000133.1 GCF_004348725.1 Kribbella turkmenica | reverse complement strand
CCCGTCACCCGCAGGCACAACTCAACCCCGCCGACGTCCACCAACCGCTCGCCGCTCTCGCCCATACCCGCATCCTGCGGCGCCGGCCCACGCCCGGTCCAACACCCATTTCACCCCAATCAACAACCGAACTGTGTTGATCCCCACCCGCTTCGAAATCATTGCCCTACGCAACCAAGTCGACCCTTGAAAATCTACCGACACGAGTCCACCACCCAGGACGACTCCGAGGTCGTGCGGCCAGGGCGACTCACGTCCGCGCCAGGAAGTCCGCGATCTCCCATCGTCGCAGTCTGATCCACCGACAGACGAGCGACAAGCAGCCGGCGGAAGATGTCAGCAGGTCAGACATCGCAGCATTCAACATGCTCACCGGCCCGACCGAACGGTTCGCAGAGTCGACCTAGCCAGGCAATTGCCGCCGCCGTTCGGCCCGGGACTTCCGGTTGTAGGCATCGCCTAACTGCCAGCAGGGCTGGCGACCCCACCGAGAGTCGGCTCACTGTCCCCGAGCACAACGCGACCAGGCATTCGAACCGGGCGGCAACCGCAGACCCGCGTGGTAAGCGCCAAGGAGCGCACACCGCCCTCGGGTGGGTGGGAGCAGCGAGAAGGAGCCGCCCGGAGCACCGCGTGGGACAGACAGTTTCTGTGGAGACGAGGGGACTTGAACCCCTAACCCCTGCCTTGCAAAGGCAGTGCTCTGCCAGTTGAGCTACGCCCCCGTGGGGGTGGTCAGCGGCCCGGGGTGACCGGGTCGACGGCCTCGGCCCAGAGGTCCTTCTCGGCGCGGGACTGCTGGGTCTTCTTGTAGGCGAAGTATCCACCGATGCTGGCCACCAGCACCAGCAGGATCTTCTTCAGCACCGGGACTCCTCGGATCGGGGTTCACGATCGTGATGGTGGGCCTAACTGGACTTGAACCAGTGACCTCTGCCTTATCAGGGCAGCGCTCTAACCGTCTGAGCTATAGGCCCGCGTTGTGGGGTCGAACCCGGGAGAGATTACCGCACCAAGTGCCCTACTCCCAAACCGGTTCCGGCCAGGCCATGGGCCGGCCCGGCCGGAGCGCGGGAAAGCGTCAGTCCTCCGATGCCAGCGTGACTTCCAGGCCGCCCAGGAGGGTGGCGGCGATGTTGTAGAGGAACGAGCCGAGCGTCGCCAGCGCGGTGATGATGAGTACGTCGGCGCACGCGAGCAGCGTGGTGAATCCCATCACCTTGCCGGTGTTGATGTAGTTCTCGATCCGGAACGGCTCGGCGGCCGGCGTACCGAGGACCTCGGTGACGGTGTTGTTGATGTTCTCGAACACGCCCGCGGCGCCGATCGCGGACCAGACGATGAAGATCGCGACCCAGGTGACGATGCCGAAGGCGATCGACAGCAGGAAGGCCGTCTTCATCACCGACCACGGGTCGATCCGGGACATCCGCAGCCGCGCCTTGCGGGTCTGCGGCCGGGTCGAGGTCTTCGGCGCCTTCTCGGCCTTGACCGTGGCCTTGGTCTCCGCCTTCTCGGCCTTGTCCGGCTTGGCCGCCTTGACCGCGGCGGCCTTGTCCACCACCGCCTGGCGAGCCGCGCTCACGCGGTCGCCGAAAGTCTCGGTGGGCTTCGCCTCGCTCTTCCCCGTGAGCCCGTACGACGACGCTCCGGCGGCAGCCGCACCGGCACCACCGGCACCACCGGCAGCCGCGCCACCGGCCGGCCCGGTCGGCGACCACTGCTCCGGGCGTCCCGGCGTACTCGGAGTAACCGGAGCAGGACGAGGCGCAGACTGGGAAGCCGGGCGGACGGGCGGCTGCTGCGGCGGCCGCACCGGCGCGGACTGGCTCGGCCGCGCCTGGGCGGAGCCGCCCGACGACGGCCGCGACCCCCCGCTCGCAGGCCGGTCACCACCGGGCCGGTCACCTCCCGACGGGCGCTGCGGCGGCGGCCGGAAGTCGCCTGATCTCTGCTGGCCGTTGCCGCTCGGAGCGGCGTTGGAACGACCGTTGGAGGCCGGGGTGGCCGGTGGGGTGGACTGCTTGTTCCCGCCTTGCGAAGGCCGTTGAGCCTTGGGATTGTCCGCCGCACCGTCGGGCCAGGTCGGCCTCGCGCGGTTGGTCATCAGTTACCCTCCTGGCCGGCTTCGTCGTCTCCGACGGTAGCCGCGCCGTCGACGTCCGTCGAACGCTGGTCATCATCCTGGACGCTCGCAGGGGTGGATTCGGTTGTCGATCCGTCCACATCCTGGGCACCTCCGGAGGGAGTACCCGTTTCGGCCGCTTCCGATTCGTCGCCGTTGCCGTTCAGCCTGAGATCGGTGTTCCGGGCGATCGCGGCCACCGCGTCGGACTCGCCGACGCCGGCGAACCGGACGCCCATGGTGTCGCGGCCCTTGACCGGGACGCTGTCCACCCGGCTGCGGACGACCTGGCCGCTCGACTTGATCGCCAGCACCTGGTCCTCGTCGACGACGATGATCGCGCCGACCAGCGAACCGCGCTCGTCGTTCAGCTTGACCGCCTTGATGCCGAGGCCGCCGCGGCCCTGCTGCCGGTACTCCGAGACCCGGCTCCGCTTGGCATACCCGGCGTCGGTCACGGTGAAGACGTACTGCGTGTCCTCCTCGGAACCCGCCCGGATCACCGACATCGAGAGCAGCTCGTCGCCCGGGCGGAACTTCATCCCGGTGACGCCGGAGGTGGCCCGGCCCATCGGCCGCAGCTGCTCGTCGTTCGCGGTGAACCGGATCGACTGGCCCTTGCGGGAGACCAGCAGCAGGTCGTCCTCGGCGGTGGCCAGGTCGGCGCCGATCAGCTCGTCGTCCTCCTCGCGGAAGTTCACCGCGATGATGCCGCTCTGCCGGGCGGAGTCGTAGTCGGTCAGTGCCGTCTTCTTGACCAGGCCCTTCTTGGTCGCCAGCACCAGGTAGTCGGCCTGCTCGTAGTCGCGCAACGTCAGCACCTGCGCGATCTCCTCGTCCGGCTGGAACGAGAGCAGGCCGGCCACGTGCGAACCCTTCGCGTCCCGGGCGGACTCGGGCAGCTGCCACACCTTGGCCCGGTAGACCCGGCCCTTGGTGGTGAAGAACAGCATCCAGTGGTGGTTCGTGGTGGCGAAGAAGTGGCTGATCTCGTCCTCGGCCCGCAGCTGCGCGCCCCGGACGCCCTTGCCACCGCGGTTCTGGGTCCGGTACAGATCGGTCTTGGTGCGCTTCGCATAGCCACCACGGGTGATGGTGACGACGACGTCCTCGTCCGGCACCAGGTCCTGCACGGACAGGTCGCCGTCGGCCGCGATGATCTTGGTACGGCGGTCGTCGCCGTACTTCTCCACGATCTCGGCGAGCTCGTCCTTGACGATCGTGCGCTGCCGCTCCGGGCTGGCCAGGATGTCCTCGAGGTCGGCGATGACGGCCTCGAGCTCGTTCAGCCGGTCGACGATCTTCTGCCGCTCCAGGGCCGCCAGCCGGCGAAGCTGCATGTCCAGGATCGCCTGCGCCTGGATCTCGTCGATCTCGAGCAGCGAGATCAGGCCGCCGCGGGCCTCCTCGACGTCCGGGCTGCGCCGGATCAGCGCGATCACCTCGTCCAGCGCGTCGAGCGCCTTCACCAGACCGCGGTAGATGTGTGCCTGCTTCTCGGCCTCGCGCAGACGGTAGCGGGTACGCCGCTGGATGACCTCGATCTGGTGGTCGATCCAGTGCGTGATGAACAGGTCGATGCTCAGCGTACGCGGCACGCCGTCGACCAGCGCGAGCATGTTGCAGCCGAAGGTGTCCTGCAGTTGTGTGTGCTTGTAGAGGTTGTTCAGGACGACGCGCGGCTGGGCGTCGCGCTTCAGCACGATCACCAGGCGCTGGCCGGTCCGCGACGAGGTGTCGTCGCGGATGTCGGCGATGCCGTTGATCTTGCCGGTGTTCACCAGTTCGGCGATCTTCTGCGCCAGGTTGTCCGGGTTGACCATGTACGGCAGTTCGGTGACGACCAGGCTGGTCCGGCCCTTCGCGTCCTCCTCGATGTCCACCACCGCGCGCATGGTGACCGAGCCGCGGCCGGTCCGGTACGCGTCGTCGATGCCCTTGTAGCCGACCACCAGGGCTCCGTTCGGGAAGTCCGGGCCCTTGATGTGCTCCATGCACTTGGCCAGCACCTCCTCCCGGGACGCCTCCGGGTTCTCCAGGCACCAGTTCGCCGCCGCCGCGACCTCGCGGAGGTTGTGCGGCGGAATCTGGGTTGCCATGCCGACCGCGATGCCGGCCGAGCCGTTCACCAGCAGGTTCGGGAACCGGCTGGGCAGGATCACCGGCTCCTGCGAGCGGCCGTCGTAGTTGGGGCGGAAGTCGACCGTCTCCTGGTCGATGTCGCGCACCATCTCCATCGCCAGCGGGGCCAGCCGGCACTCGGTGTACCGCATCGCGGCCGCCGGGTCGTTACCCGGTGAACCGAAGTTGCCCTGCCCCTGGATCATCGGCGCCCGCATCACCCACGGCTGCGCCAGCCGGACCAGGGTGTCGTAGATCGCCGAGTCGCCGTGCGGGTGGTACTGACCCATGACGTCACCGACGACGCGGGAACACTTCGAGAAACCACGGTCCGGCCGGTAACCGCCGTCGTACATCGCGTAGAGGATGCGGCGGTGCACCGGCTTCAGGCCGTCGCGCACCTCGGGCAGCGCGCGGCCGACGATGACGGCCATCGCGTAGTCGAGGTACGACTGCTGCATCTCGGTCTGCAGATCGAGGGGCTCGATCCGGTCGTGGCCCGGCGAGGTGGGGGTCTCGGTCATGAAAAGCTCGTCCCGTTCGAATCAGTACGTCGGTCAAGTGGCGCGGGCGGAACACGGCCCGGGGAGCGGGCCGCCGGTCAGTCAGATGTCGAGGAAGCGGACGTCCTTGGCGTTGCGCTGGATGAAGTTGCGGCGCGCCTCGATGTCGTCGCCCATCAGCGTCTGGAACGTCTCGTCGGCGCGGACCGCGTCGTCCAGGGTGATCTGCAGCAGCACCCGGTTCGCCGGGTCCATCGTGGTCTCCCACAGCTCCTGGGCGTTCATCTCACCCAGACCCTTGTACCGCTGGGTGGCGTTCTCCTTCGGCAGCTTCTTGCCCGCCTCGAAACCGGCCTCGAGCAGGCCGTCCTTCTCCCGCTCGGTGTAGGCGAGCTCATGCGTCGCGTTGGTCCAGCGGATCTTGTACAGCGGCGGCTGGGCGGCGTACACGTGGCCGCGCTCGATCAGCGGCCGCATGAAGCGGAACAGCAGCGTCAGCAGCAGGGTCCGGATGTGCTGGCCGTCGACGTCGGCGTCGGCCATCAGCACGATCTTGTGGTACCGCAGCTTGTCCTCGTCGAAATCCTCGTGGATGCCGGTACCGAGGGCGGAGATGATCGCCTGGACCTCGTTGTTCTGCAGGACCTTGTCGATCCGGGCCTTCTCGACGTTCAGGATCTTGCCCCGGATCGGCAGGATGGCCTGGAACTTCGGGTCCCGGCCGCCCTTGGCGGAGCCGCCGGCCGAGTCACCCTCGACGATGTAGACCTCGCACTCCTCCGGGTTGGTCGACTGGCAGTCGGCCAGCTTGCCGGGCAGGCCGCCGCCGCCCAGCAGACCCTTGCGGTTGCGGGCCAGGTCGCGCGCCTTGCGGGCCGCGATCCGGGCGCTGGCCGCGGCCGTCGCCTTCCGGATGATCTCGCGGCCCTCGGCCGGGTTCTGCTCGAACCAGGCGCCGAGCCTGTCGTTCACCACCCTCTGGACGAAACCCTTGACCTCGGTGTTGCCCAGCTTGGTCTTGGTCTGGCCCTCGAACTGCGGATCGGCCAGCTTGACCGAGATGATCGCGGTCAGGCCCTCCCGGATGTCGTCGCCGGTGAGCCTGTCCTCCTTCTTCTTGATCATGCCCTGGTCCTCGCCGAACGAGTTGACCAGCGAGGTGAGCGCGGCCCGGAAGCCCTCCTCGTGGGTGCCGCCCTCATGGGTGTTGATCGCGTTCGCGAAGGTGTGCACCGACTCCTGGAACGAGCCGCTCCACTGCAGCGCTACCTCGAGGCTCATGCTGTTCTCACCGGCCGACGCCTCGAAGGAGATCACGTCGCGGTGCACGGTCTCGCGGATACCGGTCAGGTACTTCACGTAGTCGACCAGGCCGTTGTCGTACTTGAACGACTGCTCGACCGGGTTGCCGTCCTCGGTGTGGTCCGGCCGCTCGTCCCGGATGACGAGCTCGAGGCCCTTGTTCAGGAACGCCATCTCCCGGAACCGGGTGGACAGCGTTTCGTAGGAGTACGTCGTGGTCTCGAAGATGTCCGGGTTGGCCCAGAAGGTGATCGTGGTGCCGTGCTCGTCGGACGGGCCGACCTCGGCCAGCTCCTCGTCCGGGACACCCATCGTGAAGGACTGGGTGTACTCCCTGCCGTTCTGCTTGACGTCGACCTTGAGCCGGGTGGACAGCGCGTTCACCACGGACACACCGACACCGTGCAGACCGCCGGACACCTTGTAGCCACCGCCGCCGAACTTGCCGCCGGCGTGCAGCACCGTCAGTACGACGGTGACGGCGGGCTTGCCCTCGGACTCGACGATGCCGACCGGGATACCGCGGCCGTTGTCCTCGACCCGGATGCCGCCGTCCTGCAGCATGGTGACGACGATCCGGTCACAGACTCCGGCCATTGCCTCGTCCACCGCGTTGTCGACCACCTCGGTGACCAAGTGGTGCAGCCCGCGCTCACCGGTCGACCCGATGTACATCCCCGGCCGTTTCCGGACCGCATCGAGGCCCTCGAGGACCTGGATCGCACTGGCGTCGTACTCCCGTTCCACAGTGTTGGACGGGGTCTCACTGTCGGGTACGACGGTGCCGATGGGGTCGGCGGATTGGTTGGCGTCGATCTCGGTCGGCTCGTCGGTCACCGGCTGTTGTCCTCCTCGGACCTCGCGTCTGCGAGGCATCGCGGCACAGTGGAAGCCGCCCCCTACAGTGTTCTTAGGAGTGCGGCTCGCTCTACACCGCTATTCTACCTGTCGAGCGAAGCAGAACCTGCCACCAGGCGCCCGAAACTGTGGATAGGGCGTCTTTTCTCCCACCTCACCATGTCCCCTCTCGCGGGTGGGGGGCCGAAAAGCGCTCACGGCCACTCAGCGGCCTCCGGCGAATCCGGCGGCGGCGGTCTGGGCACCGAGACACAACCCACCGGTCCAGACCGCTCTTCCCTGCGGGCCGACAGGCGGCCGTCGCGGACCCACGGGCCCCTAAGATCGCTGCCGTGGAGAGTCTCGACGACGTCATCGACGCGATGATCGCGGACCGGGTGATTCACCGGCACCGGCGTAAATGGCTGATCGCGATCGCCCTCGTCGTCGTCCTCGCCCTGGTGATCCTGGTCGCCGGCGGCTGGAAGGAGAAGGTCGGCCGGACGGTGCCGACCCTGACCGCTCCCGCGACCGTCGAGGCCGGCAAGTGGGAGTACACCGTCACCAAGGCCGAGATCCGGGTCCGGAAGGCCGGCGAGTACACCGACGCCGAGACCGAACTCCGGGTCTACTTCGACCTGAAGAACATCGACGAGGAGGAGAAGACCAGTGACAGCCTGCGGCAGCAACTGTTGGTCTTCGTGCCGGGCGGCGGTCAGGAGCACGTCCAGTCCAATGGTGCCGACTGCCACGGCGAGCTGAACTGGGTGCTCGTCTACGGGCTGCCCCCGGAGAGCTGCTTCACCACCTTCGAGGTGCCGGCCGACTTCACCTCCGACCTGGTTGAGATCGGCATCCTTGGCGAGCGCTACGTGTCCGATTCCGCAGTACTCGGCGCGAACGACGAGCCCTACTGGCAGGCAGAGCGGCCGGATGCCGTCGTACAGCTCAAGCCCGAGGTCGTCGACGTCACGGGGGAGGACAGGTGAAGCTCTATCGTCCGGCCACCGTGGCCGTCGGGGTCCTGTTCGTCCTGCTCGGCGGCCTGACCCGGCTGGCGACCCCGGAGCAGGTGTTCGAGGAACAGAACCTGGAAGTCGTCAGCGGCACGATCGGCGAAGCGCTCAGGTTCGCCGGCGGAGACTCGACCGTGACCGTCACCCGGATGGAGTTCGCCAAGTCGGTGGTCGAGGAGGACGACAGCGACGACGGCGAGCCGCTCGAGACCAACGGCGTGTACGTCGCACTCGAGTGGGACACCGTCCGCGGCGTCAAGAAGCCGGACAACATCGCGGCGACGCTCACCGCTGACGGCGGCACCGTGTACCTGCCGATCGAGGGTCCGGGCGACTCCGGGATCGACTTTCCCACCGCTGGGTTCGCGAAGACCGGCGCCGTCGTCTTCGAGGTGAATCCGACCGACCTGAAAGGGCTCACCCTGAACGGCCGGCCTTCGGGCATGCTCTTCAACGTGCTGAACTCGTACGTCGAGGTCGACCTCGGGATCCCGAGTGAGGACGTCGCGCAGCAACTGGTCGACGGTGCCGAGGATCACTACGTCTTGCCGCAACCCGTGACGCGGGTGGCGTCGTCATGAGGCGGCTGAACCGCGCGGCCCGGCTCGCCGCCCAGATCTCGCTGCTGGTGGCGCTGATGTCGAGCAGCGGTTACCTGCTGACCCGGACCTATGTCGGCGACCAGGAGCAGGTCTGGAACCAGGGCAACGTGAACGAGCTGGTGCGGAGCGGCGGCCCGGTGACGATCGAGCACATTGAGTGGAAGCTCGACTCGTTGCAGCCCTACACCCGGCTGGTCGACGACGAAGGCGAAGCGATCGGGCTGGGGGCGCCCGCCGGCTCGATGGTGATGGTGGCCACGATGACCGCGACGCCGCGCGAGGGTGTCTACCTCAAGGACGGCGGCTTCAGCTGCACGGCGAGCCTGCGTGACGACCGTGGCAACGTCTGGGCAGCGGCCAGCACCTCCGACTGGGAGCTGCCGACCTCCTGCTTCGGGAACGACGAGGTGAAGTTCGAGCTGAACAAGCCCGGTCAGGTCGCCTTCATCTACGTCGTCCCGGCCGAGGCGGTGTCCCACGTGGTCGGTGTCAGCATGGAGACCCGCGAGGACTTCCGCCGGGTCCTGATCACTCCCTGACCTTCGGGCACCCCGGCGAGAGCTAGACGGAGGCCGGTGCCGCGTTCTTCTCGGCGTCGGCCTCGGCCGCCGCGGCTTCGGCCCGGCGCTCGGCGCCGACGGAGATGCACAGGTCGAACGCGGCGGCCAGCAGGGCGATCCGCAGCGTCTCGAAGAAGACGTCCCTGACGAGCGCTGCGATCTCGTGGTTCATCAGTCCCCAGCGCTGACCGTGGATCCCGATCGCGCGCTGGAGGGCGACGAAGGCCCAGTCGGAGCCCAGCAGCCAGAAGGTGTAGACCATGCAAACCACGCCGAGGAACACCGGGCCGACGCGGACCAGCAGCCGGAACGCGTTGAGCGTCGGGTAGAACTTCTCCCGCAGCCCGCCGAGCAGCAGGTTGGGTGCCTTGTTGGTGAGCGCGACGACACGGTTCTGCTTCGGGGCCTCGACCTCGAGCTGACCGCCGAGCCGGCGCTCGATCCGGGTACCGCGGAAGACGCCGCCGCTGGACAGCACCCGGTGGCCGAACACCACGGTGGTGATCGCCAGCCAGGTCAGCGGCTCGGCCACGCCGAGCTTGAACAGCGGCCAGAGCGACTCCCAGAAGAATCCCCAGAGGAACTCGAGGCCTGCTGGGATCGGGACGTTGATGCCCTCGAAGAAGTCCTTCAGGCCGCCCCACCGGTCGAGCGTCCAGTGCCAGAAGACACGGCTTCTGATCCAGTTCTTGCCGTCGGCGATCGCGAACGGCGTGACCACGACCGTGATCAGCAGGAAGAACGCCTCGGCCCACACCTGGACGAACTTGGCGGGCCGGCTCGGCCAGCGGTCGTCGATGGCCTGGATCACCCGGCGCAGCACGAGCAGGATCACGATCACCGGCAGGTACTTGTGCCAGGCGCCCCCGCCGAGCTCGAAGAAGGTCGCCCCGGACTGCATGCCGCGCGTGACGATGTTGCTGATCGAGAGCTGTTGCAGCTGGTCTTCGAGGAAGCCCCAGGCCGACCACACCGCGACCAGTGGCAGCAAGGTGACGGCCAGCAGCTCCATCAGCCCCTGCTGGGTAGGGTCCGAGGTCTCCTCGGCCTGGTTGCTCGCTGCGTCCCGCCACCGGTACAGCGAGGTCGCGCAGGTCCGGATCATGCCGACGTACGCCGCGATCTGGATCAGTACGCCGGCCGAGAACACGCCGACGCCGATACTCGAGTGCGCGTGCTCGTCGAGCCAGATCGCGCTCTCCAGGCAGATCTTGAAGCCGACGTACCCGGCCAGGAACCAGGTCGCCATGGGTAGCAGGTTCCGCCACCAGAGCCGGAAGGTGTCTCCGATCAGGTGGACCATCTCGCGAAAGCCGTCGACGATCGTGCGCATCGCGCCTGATCCTAGGGCATGGGTGGTGCTAAACAGCCGCCGCGAGCAGGGCCGCGCAGTAGCGCGGGCTGGCACCACCCGTGCCCTCGGGGGGCGCGTTGGGTCGCCGGGGTGAATCGCTCGGGCGCCGGTCAGCCGTAGGTGTCGCGGGGGCCGCGGCCGCCGCGGATGGTGCGCGGGCCCTTGCGCCAGCTGGGGGCGTGCGGGCCCTGGACGTTGACGCGGGTGACCGTGCCTTCGCCGAGCTCCGCGTTCAGGCGGCGGACCAGGTCCGGGGCCAGCATCTTGAGCTGCGTGGCCCAGGCGGTGGAGTCGGTGCGGACGGTGAGCTCGGTGTCCTGGTAGCTCTCCGGTTTGCAGTGCTCGGCCATCTCCGGGCCGACGATCGCCGGCCACCGCGCCATCACGCCGTGGACGGCGACGTCGACCTCCCAGCCCTGGTCGCGCATCAGCCGCCCGAGCGTGTTCGTCAGCTTCTGGGGATCCCTGTCGTCCGGCCGGGCGCTGCTGATCTGCGCGCCGTCGATCCGCGGCCGCCGGCGCCGCTTGACCGGCTTCACCGGGCTCATGCCCTTGAGCCGTCCGGCGAGCGATTTCGCCAGGTCCAGACCCTGCTTGTCGTGCTCAGGTTCGCCCGCCGGTTCCGGAGCGGCTTCGCTCTCGAAGCCGCTCTCAGAGGAATTCCGGGGTTCAGGCACGACTCACGACCCCGTCGCCGACGTCGAACCGCACTCCGCTCAGCTCAGCGGGCACGTCGGCGCCCACCGCCGCGGTCACCAGCACCTGCTCGGCAGGCGCAACCAGCTCGGCCAGCCGGTCGCGACGCTGCGCGTCCAGCTCAGCGAAGACGTCGTCCAGGATCAGCACCGGCTCACCCCCGTCCGCCTTCAGCAGATCGTACGACGCCAGCCGCAGCGCGAGCGCGAACGACCACGACTCACCGTGACTCGCGTACCCCTTCGCCGGCAAGTCCCCGAGCCCGAGGACGACGTCGTCGCGATGCGGACCGACCAACGAGACACCGCGCTCGAGCTCGTTCTGCCGCTTCTCGCGGACGGCGTTCAGCAACACCTCGGCCAGCTGCTCCCGAGACACCACGCCGGGTTCGAGCACGACCGACGACTTGTACTCCAACCGCGCATTACCCTTGCCTCGGGCAACAGCGTCGTACGCGCCGGAGACCAGCGGGCGCAGGGATTCCAGCAGTTCGAGGCGGGTGGCGAGCAGCTCGGACCCGGCCCGGGCGAGATGCGAGTCCCACACCTCGAGCGTCCGCAGTTGCCCTTCGGCGGCACTCGACCGGTTCTGCCGGCGGGCCGTCGACGCGCTGCGGAGCAACGAGTTCCGCTGCTTGAGCACGCGGTCGTAGTCCTGCCGTACGCCGGCCATCCGCGGCGACCGCAGCGTCAGCAGTTCGTCCAGGAACCGTCGCCGCTCGGACGGATCGCCCTTCACCAGCGCCAGGTCCTCGGGAGCGAACAGCACGGTCCGGAGCAGACCGAGCACTTCCCGTGGCCGGGGGACCGGCGAGCGGTTCACCCGGGCCCGGTTTGCCTTCCCAGGATTGATTTCCAGTTCGACGACCACGTCCCGGTCGTACTGGCTCCGGATCTCGGTTCGCACGATCGCCCTGGCGGCACCGGCCCGCACCAGCGGCGCGTCGTTCGCCACCCGGTGCGACCCGAGGGTCGCGGTGTAGTGGATCGCCTCGACCAGGTTGGTCTTGCCGTGACCGTTCGGCCCGACGAAGGCCGTCACGCCCGAGGCGAGCTGGACCTCCGCCTGCTGGTAGGACCGGAAGTCGAGCAGACCGAGGGCGGTGACGTACACCTCAGTTCTTGGGCGGAGTCGCGTACGACGGGTCGGCGGCGTCGGCACCCTTCACCGCGTGACCACCGAACTGGTTGCGCATCGCGGCGATCGCCTTCATCGCCGGCGAGTCCTCCTGCCGGGACGCGAACCGGGCGAACAGCGACGCGGCGATGGCCGGCACCGGTACGGCGTTGTCGATCGCGGCCTCGACGGTCCACCGGCCCTCGCCCGAGTCCTCGGCGTACCCGCGGATCTTGTCCAGGTGCGTGTCTTCCTTGAGCGCGTTCACCATCAGGTCCAGCAGCCAGGACCGGATCACGGTGCCCTCACGCCAGGACTCGAACGTCTCCGGCACGTTGTCCACGACGTCCGCGGCCTCGAGCAGCTCGAATCCCTCGGCGTACGCCTGCATGATCGCGTACTCGATGCCGTTGTGGACCATCTTGCTGAAGTGGCCGGCGCCGACCTTACCGGCGTGCACGAACCCGAACTCACCCTCGGGCTTGAGCGCCTCGAAGATCGGCATCAGCGTCGCCACGGTGTCGTTGTCGCCGCCGCACATCAGCGCGTAGCCGTTCTCCAGACCCCAGACACCGCCGGACACACCGCAGTCGACGAACCTGATCTCCTTCTCGGCCAGCTGGGCAGCGCGCCGGGTGTCATCGGTCCAGCGGCTGTTGCCGCCGTCGATCACGATGTCGCCGGGGGCCAGCAGCTCGGCGAGCTCGGTGACCACCGGATCGATGGCCTGCACCGGCACCATCAACCAGACGACCCTCGGCTGACCGTCGGCGGTGAGCTTGCCGACCATGTCGGCCAGGTCGGTGGCGTCGGAGATCTCCGGATTGTGATCGAACCCGACCACGGTGTGGCCGGCGTTGCGGATCCGCTGGCGCATGTTGCCGCCCATCTTGCCGAGACCGACAAGGCCGAGCTCCATCGTGCAATCCCCTTGTTCTGTTGGCGGTTCAGCTGTTCAGGCGGACCGGCATCAGCACGTACCGGAACTCAGTGATCGGGTCGCCGTCGAAGTCCGTCACACCGGTCAGTTCGGCCGGCTTCGTCGCCTGCGTGAAGGCCAGGTGCGCGACCGGCGTACCGATCGCGTTCAGCCCGTCCAGCAGGTACGTCGGGTTGAAGCCGACGGTCACCGGGTCACCAGCGACCCGGGCCTCGATGGACTCGGACGCCTGTGCCTCGTCACCGCTGCCGGCGTCGAGCGTCACGCTGTCGTCGCCGAAGGTCAGCCGGACCGGCGCGTTCCGCTCCGCGACCAGCGCGACCCGCTTGACGGCCTCGACCAGAGTCGCGGTGTCGATCCGCACCCGGGTCGCGATCGCGGAGTCGGTCGGGATGATGCCGCGGACCTTCGGGAACTCGCCGTCCAGCAGACGGGTGGTCGCCCGCCGGTTCCCGCCGGAGACCTCGCCCTCGAAGCCGACGATGCCGTCACCGGTCCCGGGCGCGGCCAGCGAGACGATCACGTCCGAGCCGGTCATCGCCTTCGCGGTCTCGGACAGCACCCGGGCCGGCACCAGCGCGGCCGCGGAGGCGTCGGGGGACTGCGGGTTCCACTCGAGCTCGCGGATCGCGAGCCGGTAGCGGTCGGTGGCGAGCAGCGAGATCGTGGATCCCTCGATCTCCACCCGGACACCGGTCAGCACCGGGAGCGTGTCCTCGCGGCCGGCCGCAGTCACCACCTGGGACACGGCCTGGGCGAAAACGTCGCTCTTCACGGTCCCGCTGGCGGCCGGAAGCTCCGGCAGCGCCGGATATTCCTCTGTGGGAAGCGTCTGGAGCGTGAACCGCGAACTGCCACAGGTCACTTGCGCCTTGGCGCCGTCGACAGCGATGTCGACGGGCTGGTTCGGAAGACTCTTCGAGATGTCGGCGACGAGCCGGCCGGAGATCAGGCACTTGCCGCTGTCGGCCACCTGTGCGGGCACGGTGACCCGGACCGAGGTCTCGTAGTCGAAGCCGGACAGGGTGATCTGCCCGTCCTCGGCCTCGACCAGCAGGCCGGCAAGGATCGGGACGCTGGGACGACTGGGCAAGCTGCGCGCGGCCCAGGCCACCGACTCGGCCAGTACGTCGCGCTCGACGCGAAACTTCACCGCTGGGTGCCTCCTGATTCGGCTGTGTGCCAGGCAGATCCTGCCACGGACGAGTGTGATGTGCGCCAACCGGGCATGACGTGGCGCTTCGGGCGGGTCGCGTCGGCGTCGTTCCTGTGCTTCTGAGGACAGCCTGACAGGTCCGTCCAACCGGCGCGAGACCGGGGTTTTCCCCAGGAAGGGCCGCTCGATCGTTTTGTGGACTGGGAACTCTCTACAGATTCCATAGGGTTCTTAGCACCGGTGGATATTGTGGAAAAGCGACGAGTTCGCAGGTCAGACCACATCTTGGCCTGGGGACGGCGTGTGGACGAATCCCGCTTCGTCGGGGGACGCCTGGTGATGACGGATTCTGTCCCCACAGCGAATCCACAACACGCAGCGATGTGTCCACCGCGATACCCACAGTTGTCCACAGGTGTATCCCCAACCTGTGTGGTTCGCGTGACCGCGTCGTAGCGCTCGGCGTACACCCTTCGCGACGCGGCCACGGGCGTCATTGCTGCTTGGCCTGGTGCTTGATCCGGTTGGTCAGTTCGGTCACCTGGTTGAAGACGCTGCGCCGCTCCGACATCAACTGCCGGATCTTCCGCTCGGCGTGCATCACGGTGGTGTGGTCGCGGCCGCCGAACTGCTGGCCGATCTTCGGCAGCGACAGGTCGGTCAGCTCGCGGCACAGGTACATCGCGATCTGCCGGGCGGTCACCAGCACCCGGCTCCGGCTCGAACCGCACAGGTCGTCGATCGACAGACCGAAGTACGACGCCGTCTGGCCCATGATCATGCTGGCCGTCACCTCGGGCTTGCTGCCCTCGGGGATCAGGTCCTTCAGCACGATCTCGGCCAGGCTGAGGTCGACCGGCTGCCGGTTCAGGCTCGCGAACGCGGTCACCCGGATCAGGGCGCCCTCGAGCTCACGGATGTTCGTCTGCACCTTCGACGCGATGAACTCCAGCACCTCCGGCGGCGCTGTCAGCCGCTCGGTGGCGGCCTTCTTCCGCAGGATCGCGATCCGGGTCTCCAGGTCGGGCGGCTGGATGTCGGTGATCAGTCCCCACTCGAACCGGTTCCGCAGCCGGTCCTCCAGTGCCTCCAGCCGCTTCGGCGCGCGGTCGGAGCTGATGACGATCTGCTTGTTCGCGTTGTGCAGCGTGTTGAAGGTGTGGAAGAACTCCTCCTGGGTCTGGATCTTTCCCTCGAGGAACTGGATGTCGTCGATCAGCAGGACGTCCACGTCGCGGTACCGGCGCTGGAACTGGGACGCCTTGTCGTCGCGGATCGCGTTGATGAAGTCGTTGGTGAACTCTTCGCTGGAGACGTACCGGACCCGGGCCCCGGTGTAGAGACTGCGGACGTAGTGCCCGATCGCGTGCAGCAGGTGGGTCTTGCCCAGACCGGAGTCGCCGTAGATCAGCTGCGGGTTGTACGCCTTGCCGGGAGCCTCGGCGACGGCGACCGCGGCCGCGTGGGCGAACCGGTTCGAGCTGCCGATGACGAAGGTCTCGAAGGTGTACTTCGGATTCAGCCGGGCCTCGCCCTGCGCCTCGGTCGCCGGCTGGGTCGGGGCCGAGCCGTTCGGCGGCGGCGCGACCGAGCCGATCTGGTGACCGAACTGCTGCTGCGGAGCCGGTGCGGCCGGCTGACCGTATTGCTGGCCGGTAGTGTCGGGCTCGGTCAAAGCGGACTGGATCGTGGGTTGGAACGCGCCGTCGGTCCGCAGCGGCTCACGAGCGGCGGGCTGCTGCGGCGGGGACTGCAAGGGCGGCTGCTGCTGGATCTGCGGCGGTGATTGCGGCTGCGGCGCGGCCTGCGGCTCGCGCAGCTCGGGGTCGAGCGACGGGTCGACCGTGACCGCGATCCGGATGTCCCGGCCGAAGCTCTCGGTCAGTATCCGCTCGAGGTCCGGACGGAGCCGGGTCTCCAGCTGACCGCGGGTGAAGTCGTCCGGTACGGCGACGATGGCGGTGCTCTCGTGCAGCGTGACCGGCCGCGAGTTCGTCAGCCAGGCGCGCTGGTTCGGCGGTAGGCCCGCGAGCACCCGGGTCCAGGCGTCACCGAGGTTCATCACCGGGCCCGGAGCTTCCACGCGGGCTTGCACGTGTTCTTCCACGTGGGCTTCTGCCGGGGCTCCGACGCGGGCTTCCGTGTTGCCGGTGTGGTTGCTGGCTGCCGCATGCCCATCACCCTCGTTCCGCACCGGGCCGGTCCCGTCCCCCGTCGGCCGGGGGTCGCT
The DNA here is from genome assembly GCF_004348725.1 of Kribbella turkmenica. Lineage (GTDB taxonomy): Bacteria > Actinomycetota > Actinomycetes > Propionibacteriales > Kribbellaceae > Kribbella > Kribbella turkmenica. The sequence continues at coordinate 4,584 of NZ_SMKR01000133.1, read as the reverse complement.
GTTGTATTGAGGGGTTTCAGGGCTCCGTTGATACGCCGGCTGCTGCTCGCCGCCGTACTGCGGGGTGTTCTGTTCCTCCCGGCCGAACGACGCGGACGGCTGCTCCTGGGCGAAGGCAGACCCGAAGCGCTCGGCGCGGGGCAGGTCGACCGAGTACTTGTCGTTCTGTACGTCGGCGTACCGCAGGTTGTCGCTGACAGCCGGCGCTGGCCCGAAGTACGGCGTACCGGACGGGGGCGGCGTACCGGGGAGGCCGGTGGCGGCCCGCTCGAGCTCGGAGCGGTGGCCGTCGGGATCCTGCGGCGACGGGTAGCCGAGCCCGCCCTGAGGGGCTACGTTCTGGGACGCGGGAGTCTCGACGGGCTCCGCCGGCGGCATTTGAGGTGGTTCTGGAGAGATGCCCGGCCCGTAGTCCGGTCCGGCGTTCTCACTGAATTCCGCACTGGCGGAATGGTCCTCGACCACGCGTTGCTCCCCGAATCCATCGCTGCGGTGGCCGGCGCCTTCCGGTGACCCGGGCCGCGCGACCGTTAGACCCGACACCGTGCGCCCGCTGCGTCGCCGGTGCTGGCCGGCTTGGTGCGACTGCGTTGTCCGCAATCGGGCGGCCGTGCTGTCCACACGGTTGTCCACAGTTGTGAACGACGCGCGGAGCAGGTTGGTTACCGATTGCGGGGTGTGGGACCTCTGGTGTGAGGGGCTGACGCTAACAAGTCCGCCCACGCTGCTTCAAGCCGTCATCCACAGGCTATGAACCCAAAAATGGGGGCAACCTGCGGCGTGTCGGGTGGACGCCGGAGCGTAGTCGTGTTGATACAGCCGTCGGTGACGAGCAGTTGACCGATCGTGCGCCCACTATTCTGTCCACAGGTCTGTGGAAAACCTTGGGGATGACTGGTTTGACCTGTCCACAGGCGGCCACGTACCGTGGATCAGTCGGTGTTGAGCCGGCCCTTTCGTGCTGCGCTCCCTGCGAGACCCTCCCCTTGGTTCTTGAGTGGTGTGCAGGACTGCACCAGCGGCAGATCTATCAGTGGATTTGTCGACAATTGTGATCTCGAGTAACCGGAGTCATTCCAGTGAGCAAGCGGACGTTCCAGCCGAACAACCGTCGCCGGCACAAGAAGCACGGCTTCCGTCTTCGGATGCGTACCCGTGCGGGTCGCGCGATCATCGCCGCCCGCCGTGGCAAGGGTCGTCAGCGCCTCGCGGCCTGAGCGACCTTCTCGACGGTGACCACCCCGTGTTGCCCGCGTCGAACCGGTTACGCCGGTCCGACGACTTCCGTCGCGCCGTCCGGTCCGGACGGCGGGCGGGCCGGCGCGCGGTGGTGGTCCATCTGTTCCGGCGGGACGAGGCCCCGGCCGACCCCGCTCGTGTCGGATTCGTGGTGAACAAGGCGGTGGGCAACGCGGTTCTGCGGAACCGGGTCCACCGCCGTCTGCGTGCCGTGATGGCCACGCGGCTCCCTGAGCTGCCGGCCGGCAGTCTGACCGTCGTCCGCGCCCTCCCGTCGTCCGCCTCGGCGTCGTACGACGAACTGGTCGCGGACGTGGACGGCGCGCTGGCCCGGTTGCTGGAGCCACGATGAGGATCAATCCCGTCAAGTACGGGATCGTCGGTTTCCTGAAGCTCTACCGGACCTTCGTCAGCCCGATGTACGGGCAGGTGTGCAGGTTCTACCCGAGTTGTTCGGCGTACGCCCTGGAGGCGGTCGAACGCCACGGCGCGGTGCGCGGTTGCTGGCTGGCGGCGAGAAGGCTCGTCCGCTGCCACCCGTGGAACCCCGGCGGCTACGACCCCGTTCCACCCAAAGATGTCGACCAGCGCGGAGACTCGGTCTCCGCCAACCAGCCCGGACCGTCCGCCGACGCCGGGCCTGTGCAGCGAGGTGCTTGAGTGACTCTTCTGGCCATCCCCGGACTCGCGTTGTGGGACGGGATCGTAGACGTATTCAACGCGATCATGACGCCGCTGTACCACGCGGTGGCGGCGCTGCTGGTGGGATGGCACTGGCTGCTGTCACATGTCCTGGACCCGAACGGCGGCTGGGCCTGGGCGCTGTCGATCGCCGGTCTGACCATCGTCATCCGGACCCTGCTGATCCCGCTGTTCGTCCGGCAGATCCGCTCCAGCCGGAACATGCAGCTGCTGCAGCCGAAGATGAAGGAGCTGCAGAAGAAGTACGGCCACGACCGGGAGAAGCTCGGTCAGGAAATGATGAAGCTGTACAAGGAGACCGGCACCAACCCGTTCTCCTCGTGCCTTCCGCTGCTCCTCCAGTCGCCGGTCTTCCTGGCCCTGTTCCGGGTGCTCGACGGCGCCTCGAAGGGCGAGAGTCACAGCAGCATCATCACGCCGCACGTCGACTCGCTGCGGCACGCGAAGATCTTCGGTGCCGAGATCTCGCAGACCTTCCTGCGAGCCAACGGGGACGGCTCGGCGAACGTCAAGGTCGTCGCGGTCGTGCTGATCATCTTGATGACCGCCACCATGTTCATCACCCAGCTTCAGCTGATGCGCAAGAACATGCCGAAGGAGGCCCTCGAGGGCCAGGCCGCGCAGATGCAGAAGATCATGCTGTACGTCTTCCCGATCTTCTTCCTGATCGGTGGCTTCAACTTCCCGATCGGTGTGCTCATCTACTGGTTCGTCTCGAACGTCTGGACGATGGGTCAGCAGTTCTACGTGATCCGCCGCAACCCGGCTCCCGGCACCCCGGCGTACGACGCCATGGAGGCCCGCAAGCGCGAGCACAACCTGCGCAAGGGCCGGCCGGCCGAGGACGGCCTGGCGATTGCCGACGATACGACGGAGACGACGACGGACCGGCGTCCGGCGCAGCGGCAACAGCCGAAGCGGCAGTCCCGCAGCAACCGCAAGGGCGGCGGCGGCGCCCCCGGCGCCGCCACGAGTGCTGCCGGCGCGAGCGCGGACAGCGACGCGAATGCCGCGAGCAACGGCCAGGCGTCCCCGAGCGCCAAGCCGGAAGCGGCCAAGAAGACTCAGGCCGGTGCTGCCAAGAAGCAGCCGGCCGGCAAGAAGGGTTCGACGGCGAAGCGCCAGCCCGCGGCCAAGTCGGCCGCGCAGAAGAAGGCGGCGCAGAAGAAGTCTGGCGGTTCCCGCTGACCGGTCGGTGCCGGTAACCCTGACTGCTTGTGTACACCCGGGTCCCCGTGGGGCGGATCTCGACATTGCGAAGGAGCTGGCCGTGAGCGACGGCATGCAGAACACCGAGGCCGCGGACGAGTCCGCCGCCAAGACGAGCACCGCCGGCGAGCGGCTGAAGGCCCTCGAGGCGGAGAGCGACATCGCTGCCGACTACCTCGAGGAGCTGCTGGACATCGCCGACCTGGACGGCGACATCGACATGGACGTCGATGGGGACCGGGCGGCGGTCTCGATCGTCGGCGCGGAGCTGAACAACCTGGTCGGCGAGAACGGCAAGGTGCTGGAGGCGCTGCAGGAGCTCACCCGGCTGGCGGTGTACCGGGAGACCGGTGAGCGGTCCCGGCTGATGCTGGACGTGTCGAACTACCGGGCGAACCGCAAGGCCGAGCTCGAGGAGGTCGGGCGCAAGGCGGTCGAGGAAGCGAAGGCCACCGGCTCGCCGGTACGGCTCGACCCGATGACGCCGTTCGAGCGCAAGGTCGTCCACGACGTCATCGCGGCCGCCGGCTTGACCAGTGAGTCCGAGGGTGAGGAGCCCCGGCGTCGCGTGGTGGTCCAGCCGTCGTGATTCGCCTTCCGGTTCGAGTGTTCACCGGACTCGACTGGTGAACGAACCTGTTTCACGTGAAACGCCGCCGCTCGTGGAGAAGCTGTATCCACGGGCGGCGGTCCGGCTTGCGGCGTACGCCGAACTGCTGGCGACCCAGGGGACCGTACGCGGGCTGATCGGCCCGCGCGAGGTGCCGCGGCTGTGGGACCGGCATCTGCTGAACTGCGCCGTACTCGAGCGCTTGGTGCCGGAGGGGGCGACGGTCGCTGACATCGGCACCGGCGCCGGCCTGCCCGGGATCGTGCTCGCCCTGGTCCGTCCCGACCTCCGGGTGTCGCTCGTCGAGCCCCTGCTCCGGCGCACCACGTTCCTCCAGGAAGCGGTCGAGCACCTCGATCTCCAGAACGCGACAGTGGTTCGTGCGCGCGCCGAGGATCTTCCGCCGGCGTCGTACGACGTGGTGGCTTCTCGCGCCGTCGCTCCCTTGGGCAAACTGGCCGGGTGGTGCCTGCCGCTCTGCGTCGAAGGGGGACTCATGCTGGCGATGAAGGGGTCGTCCGTGGAGGAGGAGCTCGACGCCTCCGAACGCGAACTCGAGTCGCTCGGGGCCGAGCTCTGGCACATTCATCAACTCGGCGTGGATGAACTGGCCCAGCCGACGACTGTCGTGAGTATTGTGGCCGGACGTGCTGCAGGGGGACCCCGGCACGGAAGACGCGGGAGGTGAGCGGGTTGGTGAGTCGTGCCCTCGGATGGCCCGAGAAGAGCACCGGTGAACCGAAGACAGCCCAAGGCATCGGCTGGCCGTCAGACTCCCAGACCGCCATCCGTCTGATCACCGCCTCTGCAGGAAGAGCTCTCAC
>NZ_SMKR01000132.1 GCF_004348725.1 Kribbella turkmenica | reverse complement strand
CGCCGCGGCCCCCTGACCGGCCTCAGCAACCTCGAGGCCATCACCGCCGACTGGGTCCACTGGTACAACACCAGCCGGCTCATGCACCGCCTCGACCGACGTCCACCCGCCGAAGCCGAGGCCGATTTACTATGCACAAACCCGAGACGACCAACCGGTCGCACTCACATAACCGAGGGTGCATCAAACCCGGGACGATTCAGTCTTCGTTTCGGTGAAGTGGCGGTGTGTTCGGCTGCTGGAGAGCCTGCCGAGTAGTTGAGTCTTCACTTGAAGGCCGTTTGCCGCCGCATCGGCGGCGGCGCCGGGGATCGTCAGATACCTCGCGCAGGATTTGAGCAGGCGACGCGCAGTCGAGGAAACCGAGGGACTCGGTCGACACCCCATCTGATTACGCCGATCATCGGGAACGCGGTCAGCATCAGCGCAGCAAGATCAGCCGGTGCGGGGTCAGTCTTCGTGGGGCCGCTTGCTCGTTCGTTCAGAGGCTGACTCGGTCGGTTTAGGTGGAATCTGGCAGTGATCTCGGAGAGGGACGGCGATTGGTGGTGTGCCGGAATGAAACAGGGAGCCTCCGGGGTGATCAGTCCCAGAGGCTCAGGCGCTCCCAGGTGTGTTTGCTGATGAAGTGGCGGCGGTTCTCCGCCCACTGGGACAGTGCTTCCGCGACATCGCCGAGGTCGACACCCTTGACCTGGTAGTGCTGCTGCGGTGAGCCGTTGCGGTACTCGAGGGTGAGGGCTCCGTTGTCGTTGCGTGCTTGCGCGAAGACACGGTCCCGGCCGCTGTCCACGATTGCGTAGTCGTCGAAGTTGTGCAGTTCGTGCGATAGGAAGGACACCCAGCGGTCGGGTAGAGCTACTGTCCCTTGCGAGGTGGTGATGGTCACCTCACCGCGGTTGACAGGCGCCCTCGGCGCCTTCTGAGGGTCGAAGAAGACCAGGTCGTGTTCTTGTGCGAGTCGCTTCGCGACTACTTCGACCTCGTTGGCCCGGCTGTAGCTGATCGCGACGTACAGGATCGGTCCCGAACAATTGCTGCTCGGACCGCCCGCTGCCCAGGGAGTGTCCTCGCTCTCGTCGTCCGGGAACCGGGCGGCCAAGCTTCGGACTACGCCTGGATCCTTGAGGCCGCCGCAACCAGGCCGGCCTCGAGGTACCGGGTGAACAGCTCTTCGAAGGTGGCCGCAGCACCGCGCTCGCCGGTGGATGCGTCGCTCTCCCAGATCACGAAGTCATAGCTCACTCGCCGGAGTATGGCATTCCAGCGTGGCCTGACAATGAACCGCCGAGACTCAGCCGGCGTAGGACCGCTCCAGCGCCAGGGCCAGCCGCTGCTTCCACGATTCGGCGTCGCCTTCGATCGTGGGGGATTCGTCCAAGAAGTTTTGCCAGTCGACATCCCACCCGAGAACGGTGGTGGGCCTGAAGCCTTGGCTGCCGTGCTCGGCAGCGAGCACCGTTCGGATCAGCGTGGGGGAGATGTCGGTCGACTCGGCCAGCAACACCGCGTCATACAGGTCCTTGCCCTGGGGAAGGTGTCGGACTGCAGCCAGAGGAGTTGCCAGGCCAGTGAGAGCTCGGGGCCGGCCGTGAGGGGCGAGGCGTCGCCAATCGGCAGGCGCTCCGGCTCCATAGGCAGCTCCTCGTTATAGACGAAGTCGAGCTGCACGAAACCGGTCAGGCCGTGGTGCTCGTACGGAAGGATCAACCGACGACCGGGGACGCGCTCGTAGGTCCAGATCTCGTCGCGCGCCACCTTCGCGGACTGAAGGCCGGGGCCTGGGTCGGCTGCCACCGCGGCGATCACGTCGTCGAGCAAACGCAGCCCTTCTGGGCTGTCGAAGCCGATGCCGGCCGGCTGCACGACGAAGTCGAGATCCCCCGGCTCGCGGGCCTGTTCGCCGAACCACTCGCGCAGGGTCACGCTGCCGCGCAATACGAGCCTGCCGGCCCAGTCGGAAGCGGCGATCAAGCGCAGTAGGTGATCGATCGCCGCTCGCCGCGTGGACCGCCAGCGCGCCGCCAGTTCTGGGTCGTCGAAGGTCGGCTGACCAGCCCGATAGGCGTGCGGATACTGCTTGAGCGCCGGGTCGAAGGCGGCCCGCTGCTTCACCGAGGGCTCAGTCTGAGGCAAGGGCAGGTAGGTCGCCGGATAGTCCGGTTGCCCAGCGGGCGCCCGCCGGGCGCTGTCCTCGTACGGGTTGGTGCCCGGCCTTACCTCCTTCAGCCAGCCGCTATCCAGACTCAGCAGGCTGTCGAGGACGACGTATTCCTCTTCGACCTCCAGGATCTCGTAGCCGCGCAGCGCAACCAGCAGGCGATCGAGCCGTGCCTTGGCCGTGTTCCTCCCGGCCCGGTGACAGCGCTGAGTGGCGAACCGCTCGTGCCGGCCGTCGCGCTGTCGGCGGGCGTTCCGAACAACCTCGCCTGGTGCGGCTCGAGCAGCCGGGTGAGCGAAACGAGCGTCCCGGCCGCGGCGTCGGGCAGCAGCAGGTTCACGTGATGCTCGAAGTAGCGGCTCTCGACCGCGTCCGCGTCCTGCTCGGGCACACCGTCGTTCCAAGGAGCCGCCTCGATCTTGATCCTGACCACGGAGAAGTGCTCCGCCTGCATCCGGTCACTCCACTCGCGGCTGACCCGCCCGACCTCCTCGAGTGTACCGCTCGCTCGCACAGTCACCATCGGCTGTTGGGGAGACCGTCCGCGGTCGAGCACGATGTCGCTGAACTTCAGCCCGTGGCTCGCCACGGACGCGGCGACGTCGTCGGAGGCCCATGTGGTCATCCGGAGTTCGCCGCCGGTCCGGTCGACGATGACGCCCGACCTTGTGGTCGTCAGGTGGATCTCGAAGTCGCCGGTGATGTCACGCACCCGGACATCGTGTCACTCGACGGGAGGCAACTCGCTCCTCAGCTTCTTCAGCTGCCGCCGAACGCGCGGCTCCGTAGGGAAGTGTCACGGGGCGCCGCCGGCTCCTCGTAGGCACCGCGATGACATAACGTTACGTCCATTGGTGGCACGTCCCCTGGAGACGGCACCTGGTCAGGCGTCGGTCAGGGCCGTTGCCGAGTCGCGGACGACGAGTTCGGGCTCGTAGTCGGTGATGATGCCGCTGGTGCAGTGCCGTCCCGCCATCAGCTCGTACAGCGCGTGGACGCCGGCCTGGCCGAGCTCGTACATGGGCATTCGGACCGCGGTCACGGCAGGGCGCAGGTGTTCCATCAGGCCGACGTCGTGGATCCCGACAACGGACAGTTGGTCGGGTACCGAGATGCCGAGGTCGCGGGCGGCGGCCAGTACCCCGACGGCGCTCATGATGTTGTTCACCACGACCGCGGTCGGCGCGGCCGCCAGTTGCAGCGCCTGTCGCAGCCCGTCGGAGCCAGCCTGCTCACCGAACCCGGTGGCCAAGTGCGGCGCCGGTTCCAGGCCGGCCCGCTGCATCTCCTGCTGATACCCGAGGTAGCGCTGCCGGAACGCGTACCCGGTCGCCCCACCGATGAAGACGATCCGGCGATGGTGCAGGTTGAGCAGGAACCGGGTCGCGATCTCGCCCGCGCGGCAGTCGTCGATGCCGACCCACGGGTGGTCCCGGGCGTAATCCAGGCTGAGGATCGGCTTGGGATGGGAGCGCAGCTCGGCCAGCACGTCGTCGTCGAACAGTGAGTTATCCCGGATCAGGATGCCGTCAACGGTGCCCTGGCTGAGCAGCCGGGTGACGAACTGGCTGCCTGAGCGCATCATCTCGGCGTCGCCGAGCAGGACTGTCCCGCCGTGCTCGGCCGCGGCCCCGTAGACGCCGCGCAGCAGGTGGGAGTAGACGGGATTGTCGAGCTTGTGGAGGATCAGCGCGATCATGCCGGTGCGGTTGAGCCGCAGGGACCGGGCCGCTTGGTTGGGCTGGTAGTCGAGGTTTTCCATTGCCTGGATGACGCGGGCACGGGTGGCCTCGCTCATCCGGGTGTGGGCCGTGCCGTTGATCACGGCCGAGACCACCGCGACCGATACCCCCGCAGTGCGGGCGATGTCCCGTTGCGTTGTCACGCTTGCGCCTCCCTCGAACCGTTGACGTAACGTCGCAATCAAATCTACGGTGAATTAACGATACGTCACCTAACGGGCCTGCGGCTCGGAACCGGGCCGGTCTTCCGCGCGGCCCTTGACCGGCCGCGCGAACCGTGAGGGGGCTGGTGGGCGCAGTTGAAGGACTCAGCAAAAACTCTCACGTGTCATGAGGAGATGGGATGCAACGAAGACTTCTGCGGCGGAGCACTCGCCGCCGTGTCCATGCGTGGGCTGCGACGACAGTCGCGCTGGCTCTGATGGTGACGGGTCTGTCGCCGGCCCGGGCCGCCAGGACCGACATGCCGGATCTCGGTGAGCTGTTCGACCTGACGCGTCCGGGCCTCGCCCGCGTGGCGGCGGAGCTTGCAGCCGGCGATGAGGCGGGCGCCGCAGCCGAGCTCAAGGTCTACTACGCGGGCCGCTCGGGCATCGAGTACCCGGGTGTGGGCGGGGGAGGAGGCGGCGACGCGACCGCCGACGAATTGGCGGCGGGGATCTTCCGGTTCGGCACCGTGACCCGTGACTTCTACGACGATGCCGCGCAGCGGATCGACGTGGACTGGGCGGACGCCTGGGGCGGGACGGAGACCGCCCCAGGGGGCGCAAAGGTTCTGATGAGTGACTTCGCGTTCATGTCGACGCTGACGAGCGCTTATCTGAAAGAGAGCGACCCGCAGAAGCGTGCGGTGTACGCGTCGGCCTGGATGGACATCTCACTGGACTTCTTCGCCGACAATCCGAGCTGGCCGCAGAACCGCAACCTGTCGGGCGGCAAGCGGCTGACACAGCTCGTCAGCGCGTTCTCCGTGTTCCGGACGGAGCCGAGCATCGACGCGAATGACCTCGTGGCGTACCTGTCCGGCGTGCACGCGACGACGGATCGCCTCGCGACGGTGCTGCAGATCCATGTCGGAAACAACTGGTATGTGTCGATGGCCCGCGCGATCTACGTCTCGGCGGTCTATCTGCCCGAGTTCAAGGCGTCCTTCGTCTGGGAGCCGTTCGTGGTGCGCTCGGTCGAGCGGTTCCTGCGCGCGCACCTGAAAGGCGACGGTGTGTACCGCGAGCCGGCGTTCAACTATCAGGCCTACGTGGCGGATTTGATCAACACGATGATCGAAGTAGCCGATGCCAACGGGCGAACCCTGCCCGACGGGATTGTTCAGTCAGCGGATTGGATCGCGGATGCGCTGTTCGCGACCCGTCAGCCGAATCTCGAGACAGCGCCCGTCGGTGATTCTCCGAACGCGGACGCGGGCGAGAGCGCGATTCGCAGGACCGGTGAGCGTAACTCCTGGTCCGACTTCACCTGGGTCGCCTCCGGGCGCACCGAGGGGACCGTCCCGACGCTGTCGTCCACGGTGTTTCCGATCAGCTATGCGGTCCAGCGGTCCGGGTGGGACGCCGATGCCCGGTACATGCTGATCAACAACCAGAACTCCAGCTATACGGCCTCGCATCGGCATCCCGACGACCTCAGCCTGGTGATGGCGGCGTACGGGCGTCCGCTGATCGTCGACCCCGGAGTGGGGGACTACAGCGATACCCCGACGAACAACTGGATGCGCCGCACCACCGAGGCGCACAACACCATCGAGGTCGACGGACAACCGCAGCCCGCCGGCCTGCCCCGCTCGACGTCGCTGTGGCGCTCGAACGCGGGCCTCGATATCTACCGAGGCAAGACGCAGGCCTACCGGCCGATCGCGCACGATCGCGTCGTCTACTTCGTCAAGCCCGGCTTCTGGGTCGTCTCCGACGACCTCATGGGTGACGCCGGCGCGCACGACTACCGGCAGCTCTGGCACTTCCCTGGCGATCCGGTCACCGTTGACCCGAACACGAACGTCGCCACAGTCGGGTTCGACACCGTGCCCGGTGCCACACCGGTTGCCGGCGTGCAGCTCGTCCCCGTGGCCCCGGCCGGCGCCGATCTCACGTCGAACGTCCACAAGAACGGCGCCGTGCGCGTGGGCGAGCAGGTTCTCACCGACGTCGACTACCTGTCGTACGACTGGTCCGCCATCGGCGCCACAGGACTGGACACGGTCGTAGTTCCCGGCAAGGCCGGCGCCGCGCCCTCGGTCACGGCGTCGCGCATCGAACTGCCCCAGGTGAATCACTCCGTGGCCAGCGCGATGGAGATCGACCTGCCGAAAGCGACCGGCCGCTTCTACCTGTCGCGTGAGGCGATTCCCTCCTCGAGGCAATTCGGCGATGCCGCGACTGACGCCGAGACCGCCTACCTCGAGCGTGCCAACAACGGCGGCGCGCTGACGCGGTACGCGCTGACCCAGGGATCGTCGCTGGTCGACGACGGCGACACCGTCATCAAAGCCTCCGGACTTGTGGCCGACGTCAGTGTTGAACTGCAGGGCGCTACCGCCCGGATCTCGCTCGGGGACCCCTTCACCGGCACCCTCTCGATCAACGCGCCGAAGGCACGCGCGGTGAAGATCAACGGCACCCCGACCGCGTTCACCCGCACCGGCGACCTCGTCAACGTCTCGGCCAAGGCGGCCTTCGCCCCGAACCCGTTGCTCAACGAGGAGTTCACCGACGCGAGCGTGGACAGCACCGCCTATCACTTCAATGGCTCCCTTGACGGCTGGACGCCAGTGCAGGGCACCTGGACCCTGGGCGGCGCGCAGCCTGACACGCAGCTCGTCCAGACCTCGAGTACGGACACGCAGTCGTTGGCGGTGCAGCAGGACGTACCGGACGACGTGGTCGTGACTGCCGACATCGTTCCGGGGACACGAAACCAGACGACGGCAACGACCGGTCTCGCGTTCCGCTACCACGATTCCCGCAACTACTACAGGGCCGATGTTGCCAATACGTCGGGCGGCGCGAAGCTGCAGCTCGTGAAGGTTTACAACGCGACGTCTACGCTTCTCGCGGAGACGGAGCTGCCCATCAACGCAGACAGCGCGCACACGCTGACCGTCTCCGCTGTCGGGAAGCATCTGATCGCCACAGTGGGCAACACGTCGATCTCCGCAGACGACACGCAATTGCCGACGGGTGGTGCCGCCGCCTCCACGAATGGCCGGGCTGCGGCCTTTGACAACGTCAAGATCAAGGAAGGGCTCGACCAGGCCAATTGGCGGGGCATCGCAGGAAAGGCGTCCGTCAACTCCGGTCAGTTGAAGCTCACGCCTACCGATGGCAGGGCGCACGTACTGGCCGACTCGACGCTGCCGTCACGCTTCTCCGAGGCGTGTGACTATGTCGCGCAGGCCACGGTCACGATCAACGGATCCGTTGGCACCGCGGGCATCTCGCTGCGAGACACCTCGGACTCTTATGGATACCGGATCCACCTCGGCAAGACGAGCAATAGAACTCAGTACGCGAGTATCGTGCGCGAGGCTCACGCGTCGGGTCCGGTCACGGTGGGCACGGTATCACTCAGCAACCCGTTGACAGGTCCCGTCGAACTTGGTGCAGCGATTCACGGTGACCGGATCACCGTCACGTTGAACGGCGTTCAGCTCCTGGAGGGTCGCGACACCGTTGTCCGGAGCGGCGGCGTTGGGCTTTACGCATCCACGGAGAGCACGTTTGAGAACGTCGCTGTCGCAGGCTCCTGTGAGCGACAGCGCGTCCGTCCGAGTGTTCCTGGCGCAGGTCCAGAGTGAACCTTTCCGGTTGAGCCGGTTGTGACGATGCGACCACGTGAGGCCTCGGGACACGAAGCATGATCTCCGGCAGAGATCTGCTTCATACCGGGGCCTCACGAGACGCGCGTCCGGCTCGTCGATATCTTCGTCGAGCCAGGCCGGTGCACCAGCGGCGTTGGCAGCGCCCTGATGGGACGCTTCGTCTCCATCGCACACCAGGCTGACACTGTGGAGCTTCGCGGGTAGCCGCGTTGATCGGTGTCGAGGGCGGGTGCGGTTACGCTGGCGGCATGACCACGATCAAGGACGTTGCGAAGCGGGCCGGGGTGTCCACGGCCGTGGTTTCCGCGGTGATCTCCGGGGCTCGCGGCAACGTCCGGATGAGCGAGGCGACCCGGCTGCGCGTCGAGCACGCGATCCGGGACACGGGCTATCGCGTCAACCACGCCGCGCAGTCGCTGAGACTGTCCAGATCGGGAGTGATCGCAGCGGTGGTGCCAAAGATCGCGAACCCGGTCTTCGAGCTGGCGATTCGTGGCATGCATGCGGCCGCCGAGGAACACGGGGACGTGCTGTTGTTGGCCGACGCACTGTGGATCGAGCCGGGCAGCCACCTGATGAGCCGGATCGTCGGCACCGGCATGGTCGACGGGGTGTTGTTGCGGTCCACCCAGTGGGGGAACGAGACCGCCGAGGAACTCACCAAGCGGTCGATCCCGTACGTGATCCTGCAGAACCCGCGACCTGACGACTCCGTGTCGGTGTGGATCGACGACGCGGCCGGGATCGGTCTGGCCGCGACGCATCTGCTGGGTCTCGGGCACCGCCGCATCGCATTGGTCGGCGGCCCACTCGTCCAGATCGCCAGTAGCGCCCGGCTCGACGGCTACCGCTCGGCGTTGCGGGCAGCGGGTGTGCGCTTCGACCGGTCGCTGATCAAGCAGGTGGGCTACGAGCCGCCGGATCTGGCGACCGCGACGCGCGAGCTCCTCGGCTCGGCCCGGCCGCCGTCCGCGCTGATCGTCGACAACATCGTCGCGGCGTCGGGAGCGATCGCGGCGATTCTCGATCTCGGCCTGCGGATCCCCGACGATCTGTCGATTGTCGTGTACCAGGACCTGCCCGCGGCGGACACCATGCGGCCGGCACCGAGCACGGTCCGGATGCCTGTGCAGCAAGCCGGAATGCGCGCCTACACGACACTGCGCCGGATGATCGATGGCCGCCGCGTCAAGTCGGCTCTGGTGACGCGGCCGGCGCCGAAACTGATCGATCGAGGATCGACAGCACCGTACGCCGGCTGAGCGCCGACCTGCCGAGAGCTCACCCGCCGAGGTCTCACAGGTCTTGATTAACCGATGAATCATCGGCATGATGCTCGCAGTAGCCCCGAATCGACCGTAGGCCCACCGTTGTTTTGGATGGGCTGGACAGGAAATTCCGCATGGTTCACGTCGTTCTCGTCTCCGGCTGGCAAACCGTCAACATCGGCGACGTCGCCCATACCCCAGGCGCGCTCCGAGCCTTTGAGCGCTATGCGCCGGAGGTGAAGCTGACGCTGTGGGCCCGCAGCATCGACGAGAGCGTACGGCGGATGCTGGCCCGCTACTTCCCGGATGTCGAGATCATCGAGGACCGGGTCGTGCCCGACGAGCAGCTCAGCCCCGGGCTGGAACGGATGTTTGCCGAGGGCGACCTTCTTGTCCACGGGTCGGGACCCTCGCTGGTCGGCCAGGCCGAAGTCGCCGAGTGGCGGCGGCTGACCGGAAAGCCGCACGGCTTCTTCGGGGTGACGGTGGACCCGCTCCGCCCGTACTTCTCGACGCTCGACCGGGCGGCGAGCATGGTCAACGCGATCGACGGTGACCTGCTCACCGAGCGCGAGCGCGAGGTGCTCGACACGGCCGCGTTCGTCTACTGCCGGGACTCGCTGACCGAGCGGTTCCTGGCCGGGCAGGGACTAGGGGCGCCCAAGATCGCGTTCGGTCCGGACGCCACCGTGATGTTCGACGTGGTCGACGACGGTGACGGCCAGGCGGTCCTCGCGGATTACGGGCTGAAACCCGGACGTTTCCTGTGCGTCGTGCCGCGGCTCCGTTTCACGCCGTACCACCAGATCCGGAACTACCCACCCGCGGCCGAGGACCTTCGCCGGTCGGCCTACAACGCGGGCTATCTGAAGTCCGACTTGGACGTTCTGCGGCAGACCGTGATCGGTTGGGTGCGAGCTACTGGCGAGCCGGCGCTCGTCGTGCCGGAGATGAGCTACGCGATGGAGGTCGCCGAGGCCGAGTTCGCGGGGACATTCCCTGCCGACGTGGCCGACCTTGTTCACATCCTGCCGCGGTTCTGGGACCTGACCGAGGCGGCCGCGGTGTACCGGCGGGCCGGCGCGGTCGTGAGCATGGAATGCCACTCACCTCTGATCGCGTTGGCGGAAGGTATCCCGTCGGTGTACCTGCGTCAGCCGACCGACACGATCAAGGGCCAGATGTACAACGATCTCGGCCTGCCGTTCGTCGAGCTGGGACCTGGGACCGACGCTGCGGCCGGGCAACTGATGCAGAAGATCGCCGACGACCGGCCGGCCGCGGCCGAAGTCGCGCGGCAGGCGCGGGACGGCGCGCAGGAGCGCGTGCGGGAGATGGTCGAGACCGCCATCGCAGCGGTCGGCAGCAGGATCTCCTGATGTCGTCGGGGATCAAGGTGCGGCCGGGGGCCGGCGCAGATCCCGGTGCGCCTGCCGCCTGCGAGCCTCGCGTCCGCGGGCAGCTCGCGACCCGATGGCACCGGGACCGGATGCTTCTCGTGCTCGCAATACCCGGCGTGATCGTCCTGGTGGTGTTCCATTACCTGCCGCTGCTGGGCAACGTGATCGCCTTCCAGGACTACCAGCCGTTTCTTGGCATCAGGGGGTCAGATTTCGTTGGCCTGAGCAACTTTTCCGTCATCTTGGACGGTGATCCGGAGTTCCTGAACGCCCTCGTGAACACGTTGATCATCACGATGGTCCAGGTGCTGTTCGTGTTCCCGCTGCCGATCGCGCTGGCCCTGGTACTCAACTCGATGCTGAACGAACGAGCCAAACGGCTGACGCAGTCGATCCTCTACCTGCCGCACTTCCTGTCCTGGGTGATCGTCGTGGCGCTGTTCCAGCAGATGCTCGGGAACGGCGGAATGCTGAACGAGTGGCTGCGTTCCGCGGACCTGGGAACCTTCCAGATCATCGGCGTACCGGAGCTGTTCAAACTGCTGATCACGTCGCAGGTGATCTGGAAGGACACCGGATGGTCGACCATCATCTTCCTGGCCGCGCTGTCCAAGGTCGACCTGAACCTGTACGAGGCGGCGGCGATCGACCGGGCCGGCCCGCTTCGGCAGCTGTGGCACGTCACGTTGCCCGCGATCCGGCCCGTGATCGTACTGCTGCTGATCCTGCGACTGGGTGATTCGCTCACGGTCGGTTTCGAGCAGATCCTCCTGCAGCAGGGTCCGGTCGGCGCGCAGGCTTCCGAAGTGCTCGACACCTACGTCTACAACAACGGGATCATCGGCGGGAACTGGGGTGTCTCGGCCGCGGTTGGCTTGGTGAAGGGAATCGTCGGTGTGGTTCTCGTGCTCGGGGCGAATCGGCTCGCCCATGCGATGGGGGAGCGGGGGGTGTACTCGAAATGACGGGACTGCTGGAAACCTCCGCTGAACGCCGTGCTCGACGCAACCATCGATCGGCGTCGGACGAGCGGCCTGCCTGGATGGGACG
Source organism: Kribbella turkmenica (assembly GCF_004348725.1). Classification (GTDB taxonomy): domain Bacteria; phylum Actinomycetota; class Actinomycetes; order Propionibacteriales; family Kribbellaceae; genus Kribbella; species Kribbella turkmenica. The sequence goes on along the minus strand of NZ_SMKR01000132.1, from coordinate 9,999 downwards.
GCAGCCGCGCTGGGCGACCGCGGCGCGCGGCGTACTGCTGACCGTCGCCTGCCTCGCAGTGATCGTCCCGTTCGTCGCCGTCGTGATGACGAGTCTGGCGCCACAACGCGACATCAGCGCGCGCGGTGGACTTGTCCTCTTCACCAGCGAGCCGTCGCTCGCGGCGTACCGGGCCGTTCTGTCGGGAGGAGTGGTGACGCGGGCCCTCAGCGTGTCGGTCGCGGTCACCGCTGTGGGCACGGTCCTGTCGCTGGCTTGCACCATCATGCTCGCGTACGCCCTGTCGCGGCCGGGATCGCTGTTGCACAAGCCCATTCTACTGGTGACACTGTTCACGCTCTTGTTCAATCCGGGCATGATCCCGATGTACCTGATCGTCAAGCAGCTCGGTTTGATCGACAACCTGGCGGCGTTGATTCTGCCGGTGGTGGTCAACGCCTTCAACGTCATCGTGATGCGGTCCTTCTTCCTCGAGCTGCCCAGTGAGCTGACCGAGTCGGCGAAGATCGACGGGGCTGGCGAACTCCGGATCCTCACCTTCATCGTCCTGCCGCTCTCGAAGGCCGTCGTCGCGGTGGTCGGCTTGTTCTACGCCGTCGCCTACTGGAATGCGTTCTTCTCTGCCCTGCTCTACCTGCCTTCGCCGGAGAAGTGGCCGCTGCAGCTGGTCCTGCGAACGTTCGTCGTGAACCAGACGCCGCTCGGTACGGACGAGCTCTCGGCGTCGACCGAGTCGCTGCCACCTCAGGCATCGATCCAGATGGCGATTCTGGTCATGTCCGTCATCCCGATCCTGATCATCTACCCGTTCATCCAGAAGCACTTCAGCAAGGGACTTCTGATCGGCGCCGTCAAAGGCTGATCGACCGGACGCCCGCCATGAGGAGGGAACCGTAACCATGGATGCGCTTTCGCGCCGTACGTTGCTCAAAGGGCTGTCCGCGGCAGCCGTCGCCGGTGCCGCCGGATCAGCTCTCGGCTGCTCCGCCAAGACGACGACGGGAACCTCTGGCCGAATCGGAGCGGACATTCTTCCGACGTTCGCCCAGGCCGGGAACGCCGAACCCGCGCTGAAGAGCGCACACCCGCTCGGCATGAGCGGGTACTTCGAGTACCCGCCGAATCCTGTCGCGGCGGTCAGTACGCCACCGCTGTCGGGTGGCCAGATCTCCGCACTCACCTACACCTTCGACCCGGTGGCGCCCGGCAAGTCCGATAATCCACTGTGGCAGGAGGTCGACAAGCGACTTGGCGGAAAGCTCGATATCACGTACGCGCCGGCGGCTGACTACGCTCAACGGTTCGCGACCACCGTGGCCGGCGGAGATCTGCCCGACCTGGTGTCGATCTACGGCTCGGTGCAGCAGCTGCCCGCGTTGCTGAAGGCAAAGTTCACCGACTTGACCGAGTACTTGTCGGGCGATGCCATCAAGGACTATCCGAACCTGGCGGGTCTCTCGACCGACTCGTGGCGCAAGACGGTGTACGGCAACGCTCTGTGGGGAGTGCCGATCGCCCGGGTACCGATCCCGGGGGTCGCCTGGATCCGCGCCGACCTCGTCGCCGGCAGCGGCCTGCCCGCGCAGCCCAAGGACATCGGCGAGTTCAAGGCACTGCTGAAGGGGCTGACCAACGAGCGCAAGTCACGATGGGCCTGTGGGGATCCGGGTGGCACCCTGACCATGATCACCGCTGCCCTCGGAATCCCTGGCAACTGGATCGAGGACGGCGGGAAGTTCGCCTCGAACATCGAGCTCGAGGCGTACGAGAAGGCGCTGGCCGACACCCGCGAGCTGGCCGACGCCGGCGTCTTCCACCCGGACGGCCTGGTGGCGTCCAACAACCAACGCAATGACTGGTTCACCAACGGGACCACCCCGATCGTCTTCGGCGGGTACGCCGGCTGGAGCAAGTACGAGATGTGGGGCGCCGAGGTGCCAGGCTTCAAGCTCGGGTCTCTTGCGATGTTCGGATACGACGCGTCCAGCAAGCCCCTGCATCCGCGAGGAAGCGCAGCACAGGCGTTCACCGCAGTCACCCAGGCCGAACCGGGCCGGATTCGCGAGGTGCTCCGGGTGCTCGACTGGCTCGCCGCGCCGTTCGGATCTTCCGAGTACCTCCTGCGCAGCTTCGGGATCGAGCGCCAGACGTTCAGGTTCGAGGGCAGGGATCCGATCGTGAACTCGCGCGGCCAGAATCTGCGGCTGGTGCCGTTCGGGTACGTCTGCGGACCGACCCAGGCCATCTACGACCCGGGCCGGCGCGACGTCGCTCAGGCCCGCTTCGACTATCAGGAAGCCGCTCTGCCGATTCTCGCGCCTGATCCGACCCAGGGTCTGTACTCCCAGACCGATGCGGCCAAAGGTCTGCAGTTGGGCAAGGACCTGACCGATGCGCGGAACGGCATCTTGGCTGGACGCGCACCCGTTTCGAGCTGGAAGGCGGCCGTGACCAAGTGGCGCAACGGCGGCGGCGACCAGATCCGGGCCGAGTATGAACAGGCCTTCTCGGAGGCGGGACCCAAGTGAGCCGTCAACTGACGACCCAGGCCGACGAGTTCCTGGCCGGGCGGCCGTATTCCATCATCGACCGTGAGCCGTCGGATTGGGCCGGAGATGCCCACGACTACTACTCGGTCGGCAACTACTCCTGGCCGAATCCGCAGACAGCCGACGGTCTCCCGTACATCAGGATCGACGGCCGGCGGAACCCGGACGCGTTCAGCGATCGCTACGACAAACGACGGTTCCGGCAGACGGTCGCAGCCGTCAACACCCTGGTGCAAGCCCACCTCCGAACCGGCGAAGCACGCTACGCCGACGCCGCGGAGGCACGTCTCGAATGCTGGTTCCTGGACCCGGCGACCGCGATGCGCCCCAACCTCGCTCACGCTGCCGCGCTGCCGGGTCAGCACGACGGTGCGGCGATCGGGCAGATCGAAGCGACTTTACTAACCGACCTTGTGGATCACGTCGACCTGCTGGTGAGGGCCGGACGGTTCACGGACGGCCTCCCGCTCCTCCAGGGCTGGTTCGCCGACTTGACCAGCTGGATGCGGTCTAGCGAACTCGGTCGCGAGGAAGAACTGATGACCAACAACCACGGAGTCTGGTGGGACGCGCAGGTACTGCGCTATCTGCAGTTCGTCGATGATCGGACCGCGCTCACCGAGACCCTCGACAGGTTCGACATCCGGCTGCGCCAGATCGCTCCCGGCGGCGCGCTCCCGAGAGAACTGGCTCGTCCCGACTCGTTGCTCTACACCACCTACTGCCTGCGAGCTTTCGCCGTCTGCTGTCGGGTTGCAGCTGCTGAAGGCCGCGACCTGTGGAACGCGCCCGCCGAACCCGGTCACGGCAGTCTGCGCGACGCATTCCAGTTCTGGGCCGAGCACGGCAACGACGACCGTCGATGGATCTGGCCCCGGGTGCTCCCGGACCTCGACCGCACCGCCCTGTGGCTCGCCGACGAAGCCGCCGCCATCTACCAGACACCGAGCCTCAAAGCCTTCGCAGAAACCCTGCGAAGGCAAGATCTACCCGCCCCCGAGATCCCGTCGACCGCAGCCATGGAACACATCCCGACCTGAGCATCAGCGAACGAAGCATTTCCCCTCTAAGGAAGGAATGATACAGATGCAGATCTCCGCCCATGGTCGACTTGCTCGAAAGACGATGGCTCTCACCGTTGCGTTGACCCTGAGCGCCTCGGTGGGTTTCGCCGCAGTGACGAGCTCACGACCCGCCAGCGCGGCAGCAGCCGCGGTGCCCAGTTACTCGGCGGGTATCGCAGGTGAGAGCTGGACGATCGAGAACGCCAGTGCGTGCAGTGCGACGTTGGGCGCCGGCGGCAACCTCCGGGAGGGCGCCGGCTGGTTTCCAGGCAAGTGTCAGGGAGCGGGGCAGGCACCCCAGATCACCGGGACCTCGGACGCGCGGGCGTTGACGTTCCGCACGGACAAGGACTTCAGGTACGAAGGCGCCATCGTTGAGGACCCGGCCAAGAACACCTGGAAGGACGCTGCTGGAAATACGCTCCGGGACCGCTCGGAGCTGGCGACGGGGTGGGACCTGCCGTTCCACACCGACGTGTGGGTCGGGTTCGACGTTCGCATCCCCGAGGGCGTCGATGACGTGACGGGCAGCGGGGCGTACGTGCTGCAGCTGTGGCAGTGCACCGCGAACCCGATCGGCGGCGTGCGCATCCAGTCCGGTGCCGGCAACGGGCACAACCTCCAGTTCGTGCGCCGAGGCGAGGACCCCGATACGAACTACGACATCTCGATGGCGACCAAGAGCATCGGCGCCAACGAATGGCACTCCTTCGTCATCAAGTACAACGTGGAGCCCTACCACGACGGCGCGCCGAAGGGGCGTATCGCGGTGTACCACAAGAGAGTGGGAGCGACCACCGTCGAGGAGAAGCTCTTCGAGCGGGAGGAGTACTTCGGCTACGCGACGCGCTCCACGTGCAAGGATGACTCCTTCAAGAACGAGTTCAGGATCAAGTTCGGCATGTACAAGGACTACCAGCCGGGCGCGACGTTCCGTTCCGACTTCCGGAACGTGAGGATCGGCGCCAGCAAGGCGGCGGTGCAGCCCTACAACCGCGGTTGACGTCCCTGATACGCCTTCGGTGATTAGTGGCGGCCCTTGGTGACATTTCGGAGTTTGTGCGCGACGAAGACGGTCCCGACTCCAGCAGTCGAGACCGTCTTTCGTTGTTCAGCTTCAGAGCTCTCGGGCAGGTCGGGTTCAACCGGCTGAACATCGATCACTCAACTACCAGCACCGATTCGGGCACAAAGCTGAAGCAGAGGAGACCGGTAACGTCCTCCGCAAGAGTCTCGCAGCCCGAGGCCGGCTGGAGGCGGAGCGGTGCCCGCCCCCGACGCCGAGATCGTGGCGCTGTCGCGCCGGCCCTACGAGGGTACGTCGTTGTTCATCTCCGACCGGTCTTCGCAGCTCCAGCAAGACGCTGCGGAGCAGGCAACACTCGAGGCCGACGTTCGCCGGCTAACCGGGCACAGCGAGCTCGTCCACCGGTACCATGCGAGTCTGCCGGACCGGGAGACGCTTGAACGGGATGCGGATGCCGTAGAGGAACGGATCCGGGCGTACGGGATCAAACGTGTCGATGCTGAGGGCAACGTACGCGCACTCGGACACTGCTGCTTGGAGTATCTGCGAGCACACGCAGGTCAACTCTGCTGACTCTGTATTGACGAGCAGGTGTGGTCGGACTGCCCGTCCTTCCCGCCGAGTTGGTCACGCTGAGCCCTCAGGTTGTCCTCGTTGGGCTTAGGCCGTAGACGCCGGTGTACACACCGGGCGAACACCCGAGACAAACGGTCAGTCAAGGTTGCTACGGGTAAGCGCCTGCTCCGTCACGACTCCGTGGGGCAATGAAACCGATCACGGCCGAGCAACACTGGGATACAAACGCGCAGGTCAGACCCCGATTCGTCACCTTGGACGCGAACTGCCCGCGGGACTGGAAATGGTCTACATCATCTTCGCCAGACACGTCGCGGTTGCGCCGGTTCGTCGGTCTCAGGCCGCCGGGACGACCTAGCCTGCTCGGCTCGAGCGAAAAGTTGTCTGTGGCATGCGTTGAGTCGCCGTGGTCCGGGACAGACGTCCTGGACTGTCGGATCCAGGACTGAACGGAGTGGTCACGTGGACGAGAAGGTTTCGAGCGGCGACGTACGTCTGCGCGTGGTGGAGTTCGTGACTCGCGCGGAGGCGATCGTCGAGCAGATTGAGGCTGCGGCGCCGGACGGGCGTTGGGCGATGACGGCGTTCAGTCGGTATCGATTGTGTGAGTTGCTCGAGATCATGCCGTACGTCCGGTACGACGGGGAGGTTGAGGGAGATCCGGCTGCGCTGCTGGACGAGGCTGCGGTTGGTGGATCGGATCGACGTGTCGATCGAGGACCTGAGTTGGCGGCTGGCGCTGGGTGATGCGGTGCGGACGGCGGCGGCTGACATCCAGGCGGTGCGTGATGCGCGCGACGTATGAGGACTTGCTTCGTACGGCGCGGTGAATTGCCGTGAGTGCGAAGCGTGGGGTGTATCCGGACGAGGCGCAGGTGATGGCGGACTGGCAGGCCGTGTTGTCTGCAACGAAGTACCACCTGCGGTGGTTGCGTTGCCGTCTTCGGACGAGCCCTCGCGCGGAGCCCGAGCCTTCGGGGCGCTCGGACAACGCGCTCGGCCGGTTGGCGCAGGCCATCGGGGCTGGCGCCGACCTGCTGGCGGTGCAGGACGCCGCCGCGTCGTGGGCGTTCGAGGTCCGCGACGACTTGATCGCAGCCCGGGCGGAGGTGGCCTCCATCGCGCTGATTGGCGCCAGGGCGGGCGTCCGGAACACAGCGGCTCGGACGCATGGCCGGGCGCATCTGCTGCGAGTGGCGGAGGAACTGGCCGACCTCGCTGGCGCTGACGTGCGGCGCGCTGGACTCGGCGGTCTGGCTGGTCTGGCGGCGAGTTGGCCGGCCGCGCAGGCAGGTGATCTGCAGGCTGTCGCGACGGCCGCGGCCCGTTGGGAACGCACGCACGCCTCCGTTCCACCGCAGACGGTCCTGACGCGGGATCTGCGTTCGACGACCGCGCAGTTGCGCACTGTCGTCAGCATCGCTAGGTACTTGGTGACCAGCCTGCTGTCGGCGCCCAACGCGGGTCTCGACCGGGCGACGCGGCACAGTCTGCTGACCGTTGGGAGTGAGCTCCTGAGCTTCGAGCTGAGTGCCCGCGGTGTTCAGCAGGCGTGGCGTCGGCGACTGTCGGATCTGAGCGGTTCGAGCCAGTCGCCGGGGTGGGAGCGTACGTCGAGCTGAGGGAGGCGGTGGACTGCGTGCTTCGCGTTGACGGCAAGATTCGCGATAGCAGACTGGTCCCCGATCCCAGAGCGGCGGCGCAGGTGATCGATGTTGTGGACGAGATGCTGTGGGCTGCCGAGCAGACCTGCCGACACCAGCAGAACACAGTGGACTGGCTGATCGGTGCCGGCCGCATCTTCGTTCCTCGGCGGGAGGCGGCATTGGTCGACCTCCGCTACCTCCGTCACCCGACCGGTGGTGCACGTCCGCTGCAGGCGAAGTGGATACGAATCGCACGCTGGGAGTGCTTCGAGGAGTTGACGAACGACTTGGCTGACGCCGCCCGGTACCTGACGGCTGCGTCGGTTGCTGTGCGGCGGCTGGCCGGGACCTCGACCCGGTCGCGTCGGAGGGCGGAGTTCGTCACGAGGATTCCGCAGGCATACGTCGAGGACGTATCCCAGATGACCGATCCAGGACAGGAGTTCGCCGCTCTCGTCCGTTGAACCGCAGAACCCATTCAACGGGAGGTTGCTCTGGGCAACGGAAAGGTAAGCGCAGAGGATCTCCACCGGGTCCTCGATGCCCAGGTTCGCAAGCTGCGGTCGGGATCGGACTGGTCGAAGCTGCTGGATGTCGCGGCGCTGTTCCAGACGTACGGCTTCGGGAACATCGTGCCGATCAACCTGCAGCTGCCGCAGGCCAGTTGGGTTGCGCACGCGCATGTGTGGGAGCAGCTAGGTCGGCGGGTGAAGTCGGAGCAGGCGATCAGGATCCTGGCACCGGTTCGGTGGCGGACGGCCACTGCCAGTGCGCTTGAGCCCGGAGCGGGGCATGCCGGTGCTGGCGTACAGGTCGAGGAACAGGTGATCGGCTTCAGAGTCCGATCCGTATACGACGTGACCGCGACATCGGGACCGCCGATCTACCTGCCTCGCACCCTGACGTCTGCGGACTTCGTAGTGGCGAGAACGCTGTGGGATGCGCTGGCGAGAGAGGTCGCGGCGGACGGATTCGCCGTTGACGTCCGTCCACTCGGCGATGGTTGTGAGGGCTTCACCGACTTCGACTCGGGACGAATCGTGATCGCGGATCGCCCGGACGACTTTCGTGCCGTCGCGCGTTTGGCACATGAGGTCAGGCACGCTCGGATGCACGCGTCGGAACGAGGCGGCGATGAGGTCTGCGAGGGGCTTCGCGAGGTGGAGGCCGAATCGGTCGCGTACGTCGTACTCGGGCGCTATGGCATTGCCATCGAGGCGGAATCGTTCTCCTATATCTGGGGCTGGGCGAAGGTGGCCGACCCGGACGAGCCGGAGAACGTGATCATGGAGACCGGCGTCCGCGTGATCAACACGGCCAGGACGCTGATTGAGCCGACGGATGAGTACCTGAAGGTCCACGGCGCGTTGCTCGCACAGGAGCCGGGACGGGCGATGGAATCGCCCTCGTCTCATCCCGAGCTCGACGGCCCGGTGCCGTGAGAGTGGTACGGAAATGGGAGCCAGCGAACGCGCCGCCGCGTTGCGGCGCGCACGTGAACGGCAGACGAGGATCGAAGCGGCCACACGCCGCACGGTCAAGGCACAGACATCGCTCGACCGCGCCGTCGAGGCGAGGGCACTGGCCATCGAGCGGTACGACGAACGCGTCGCGGATGCGGAGGCCGTGTGCGCGGCGGAGGTTGCCGAGCTCTCGCGCGTGTGTCGCTCGACGGAGGCCGCGGCAGAGATCCTCGGCGTACCAGTAGGTGAGCTGCGGCGGATCGTGAAGCTCGACAGAGAACGACGTACGCCGAATCGTTCTGCGGGAGGGGGACCTGATGACGACTGACGCCGATCCGCTCTGGGACATCGATCAGGTCGCCGCCTACCTCAATGTCCCCAAGCGCACTCTCTATCGGTGGCGGACGCTCGGCTATGGGCCGCGAGGTAAGAAGGTCGGCCGGCATCTGCGGTACCGAGCCAGCGACGTGATCGCTTGGTTCGCCGACCTGAGTGACCACATCCTCGACGAGAGGTGGGACTGATGCCGAGATCACAAACCCCCGACGACGGCTTTGCCGAGGCCGCACTTCCGATCTGCGACGCGGCGAGTGCTGAGCGAGCCGAGGAGTCGTACTCTCCGCGTTGGATCGGTCGGCAGATCACCCGTCTCGAAGCGCATCTTCGGAAGGTTGATCGTCAGCTCGAGCAGCACTTCCGTGCAACGGAGCTCGTAGTGAGACTTCGGCGGCGATGGATCTGTGGGCGATTCGGATGCTCATCCGCCGGATCGATATCGAGGCACGGCTGCACCACTGGCACGAGGTCAGCGACCGGCTGATCGAGGGAGCGACGAAGCACTCCTCAGCGACGATTCAGAAGGGCGACTACGTCCGGATCTCCGGGCACTGGCGAAAGGTTGCCCGAGTCAACCAGAAGTCGGTCACCGTCGAGACAGAGTCTTCGAGGACCGGCAGGGCGGAATACAACGACATCACCGATCATCGGCCTGGAGATGGTGCAGACGACGGGCCCTTGCCGTGACAACCTCCTCCGAGGCTTCGTGCGTCACACGCAAGGTTATGAAGCTGCGGCGTATCGCGTTCTCGAACCGCGCTGCGGCTGCAGATGCTCCGGCATAGTCGATGATCAGGTGCTCGCCGGGCCAGGCGCGGACTCGGTGCAACGGCTTGGTGTCCGTCATCGACCGCGCCTCCTCCGCCGGCGTTGTGAGGCGCGTGAGGTGCCGCTCGAGCTCACCCGACCAGTGGTAGTCGACGTACTCTTTTGGGTTGTCCCAAGTGATCAGCAGCCAGAGCGGGCCCGCGCTGTTCACTGTGCCTGAGCCGTAGTCGAGGTAGCGGACCCTGTCGCCATGCTTCAGGTCGCTCCACTGCATGGTGTCCTCCGAGTTACTGAGGCCCTACCACCGACAGGGGAGGCGGTGGCAGGGCTGGGTCCTCGTCGGGGCATGACGAGGGTTGGAAGGGCGCGACCGAGTCGGACGTGAGGATCACACGCCGGCCTCGCCGGTCTAGCGGGGATGCAGGCCGGTGGTCGCGAGCGCCGGATCCCCGTCCTGGTCGAATGGATCGGGGTCCAACCAGCGGATCTCCGACGCGCCGAGATGGCCGTGGACGTTCAGGAGCTCACTTACACCCGGCCAGAAGGTCATGCACGGGTTGGGGCCGAGCC
>NZ_SMKR01000131.1 GCF_004348725.1 Kribbella turkmenica | reverse complement strand
GTCGAAGGTGGGGCGGGGGTTCTTCCAGTGGCCGCGGGTGAAGTCCGGGATCTTGACCGGGCGCAGGTGTTCGGTCTTCATCGACTCGTGGCTGAGTGGGATCACCGAGCACCAGGCGGCCGAGTCGTACACGTCGATGTCCGGAGTCATCCCCAGCCGCATCAGCTGGATCAGGCGGAAGATCGCCACGAAGTCGCCGCCGCCGTGGCCGCCGTACTGCTCGGCCAGCCGTTCGAGCGCCGGCCACAACCAGTGGTCGTGCTGGGTCAGGATGCTGGTGTAGCTGCTCCCGGTCCGCCAGGTGTGGTTGTCGTGGCCGAGGGACTCGAGGTAGACCCGGGCGTTGTCGAGCTCGATCGAGCCCCGGGTCCCGGTCAACGTCGTCTCTCGGGTGTACGGATGCGGCGAGTTGACGTCGTGCTCGACCCGGATGAACCGGCCGGACGCCGTGGTGACGAAGGCGCTGTGCCGGTCGCCGGAGATGTACGGCGCGTCGTCCCACGACGAGTGGCCGGGCCCGACCCGCGGATCCTCCGACCGGAACAACGCCAGCGCCTTCGGCGGGCTCGACACCGCGACGATCTCGTCGAACCGGTCACCGCGGTTGATCCCCATCGCGGCGGAGACCGGGCCGAGGCCGTGCATCGGGTAGTGCAGGGCGTTCATCCGGGTCTGCCAGCGGCGCCGCCAGTGCTCCGGGTAGTAGGCGCCGCCGAACAGGTAGGGCCAGCGCAGGTCGTGGACGTAGCCGCCGGACGCGTGCTGCACGTCACCGAACAACCCGGCCGAGACCATGTTGAACAGTTGCAGCTCGGGCCGGAAGTAGTTCACGTTCTCCAGCAGCATGCAGTGCTTGCGGGTGCGTTCGGACGTCCGGACCAGGTCCCAGATCTCGTGCAGGTGCGGCGAGATCGGCAGTTCGATCGCCACGTGCTTGCCGTGCTCCATCGCGGCCTTGGCCTGCGGGTAGTGCCACTCCCACGGCGTCGCGATGTACACCAGGTCGACGTCGTCACGCCGGACCAGGTTGAGGTAGTCCTCCTCTCCGTTCGAGTACCCGGCCGGCGGGGTGTCCTGGAAACCCTGCGCCATGATCCGGCCGATCGTGCGCTCGACCCGGGCCGGCCGGATGTCACAGACGGCGGTCACGGTGGAGACGGCACCGAAGCGCACGTCCTGCCCACCGCCGCGGTTGCCCAGGCCGATCAGCCCGACCCGGACCTTCTCGAATCCTTCGAACGGTACGTCGACCATCGGCTGCTCACCGCGGTCGCGGGCGGGCTCCCAGGCGGCCGCCGGTCCGGCGGTGGCGGCACCGACACCCACACCGGCGCCGAGAACGGCACCGGATCTGATCAGGTCCCGGCGAGAGGGGTTGTAACGGCTCGGAGACGACACAGTGATCACTTCCCTTGGGCGGTTAGGCGTGACTGAACATGTCTCGTTACTTGATGTACCGAGCAGTATTGGTCAGTCGCTCAGCCCACACAAGACGAACTCCCCGGTAGTCCTCAGGGTTTCGGCTTCTTCGGTTTCGGCGGAGCTCCGGGCTTTCCGGGTTCGTCGGGTTTGCCGGCCTGAGCCCCGGACTTGCCGGCCTTCGAGGTGTCCCTTGCCTTGACGGCGGGCGCCGGCGGATTCGGCCCGGCCGACGGGCGGGAGCTGGGCTTCGAGGTGAACGCTGTGGTCCGGGGTGCGACTGGTGCGGTCGGGGTCGTCCTGACAGCGTCACCGGGTGAGAGATCGTTGGTCGCCGGCAGGTTCACACCCCGGATCTCCAGCAGGATGCCGACGGTCGCCGCCACGAGCGCGATCGCGGCGGCCACTCCGGCGAGCACGGGCCGCGCGCGCCGGCGTCGTACCGGAGTGTCGGCGGCGGCGGGCGGCTGCGCGCCCTGGGCGAGCTGGGCGGCGGTCGGGCGCCGGGCCGGATCCTTGTCGAGCAGCCAGGAGATCAGCGGCTCGAGGCCGGCGAGCTCCGGGCGGAGCTCACTCGGCGGCACCGGATCGGTCTGGACGTGCTGGTACATGATCAAAGCCGGCGAGTCGGCCAGGAACGGCGGACGGCCGGTGACGAGCTGGTACAGCACACAGCCGAGCGCGTAGACGTCGGCCGGCGGTTCGGCGGGCCGGCCGAGGGCGCGCTCGGGGGCGAGGTAGTGGCTCGTGCCGACGATCTGACCGGTCGCCGTCAGCGTCGTCGTGGTCTCGTTCAGGAACCTGACGATGCCGAAGTCGGCGATCTTCACCGTGCCGTCCACGGCGAGCAGCAGGTTGCTCGTCTTGACGTCGCGGTGCACGATCCCGTGCCGATGGACGGCGGCCAGCCCGGCCGCCGCCTGCCGGATCACCTGCTCGGCGCGCTCTGCGGTGAACAGTCCGTCGCGCCTGAGCTCGTCGGCGACGGAGCAGCCGGTCACCAGCTCCATCGCGAGGTAGTAGCCGTCGCCGTACTCGCCGAAGTCGTAGGCGGCGACGACGTGCGGGCTGCGGATCCTTGCCGTCGCCCGCGCTTCGCGGAGGAATCGTTGCGACGCGGCGAGGGTCTGCGGGACCGGAAGCATCAGCTTGACCGCGACCTCGCGGCCGAGCACCTCGTCGGTCGCGCGCCGCACCTCGCCCATCCCGCCGCGTCCGAGCACCTCGCCGAGCCGGTAACGCCCGGCGACCAGTCCGTCGTCTGCTTCCCTCACTGAAGGTCGGTACCCGCCCGCATGCGGCCTACCACACGATCGCGACGACCACGAGCGCGGCGGCCAGGACGAGGAGCACCGGCAACGCGACGGCCAGGCCGGAACGGCGTGCCCGCGGCGTCCGGCCGTGCTCGAAGAAGTAGTCCCGGCCGTTGCCGAACTCGGGTCCCCAGCCGAGCTGCGGCCGCACCGGGTCGCCACCGGGCATGCCCGGCAACGGATGCCCGCCGTACACCGGCATCGAACCGTCGGGCAACGGACCTGGCGGCCGCGCCGCGGGCGATGTCGAGTCCTGATCCGGCATCGTGGCTCCCCACCCCTAGGACGCCCTTCAGAACGGTCGCCGGCATCTCAACAACCCGGCGTCTCGCAGTCTGCCACCGCGACTCCTAGCCGCACCAGTCCCCGGAATCGTCGCCGGAGCAGCACTCTGCGTGGATATCGATGCCCTCGGCAACATTCCGGAGACCCGCGGTGGTTCACGGAACGTCAACCTGTAGACACGTGACGTATGTGCGCGGGCGGTCCCGGGGTGTCATCGTCGTGTCGTTGTTTCCGCCCCGGGATCCCGTCGTACGCACGGCGGGATCCGACGTTCCTGAAGGAGCGATGCATGACCGAGTCCGCCCCTCCCCCACGACGCCGGCGGGTCCGCCGTCTGCTCGGCGTCGTCCTCGGTACCGCCGCACTGATGGTCACCTCGGCCGCGGCCGCGTACGCCGCCCCGCCGCCACACCTCCCGCAGAACGCCGGCGGGTACGAGCAGTCGTTCTCGCCGGCGTACGACTACGACACCGACGGGTGCTACGCGACGCCGGCGATCGGCGCCGACGGCACGCTGAATCCCGGCCTCAACCCGACCGGCGCGGTGAACGGCAACTGCCGCGACCAGTCCGACCTCGACAACTCCCAGACCTACGCCCGGACGAAGTGCAACAACGGCTGGTGTGCGGTCGTGTACGCCAGCTACTTCGAGAAGGACCAGGCGGTGCCGGGCAGCAGCCTCGGCGGTCACCGGCACGACTTCGAGCACGTCATCTCCTGGATCAACCAGGCCGCCAACCAGGTCGCTTACGTGACCACCACCCAGCACGCGAGCCAGGTGACGTACCCGCGTTCACAGGTCCGCTTCGACGGCTCGCACCCCAAGATCGTCTACCACAAGGACGGCGCGAGCACGCACTTCTTCCGGCTCGCGAACGGCAACGACGACCCGCCCGAGAACCACTACCACACCTGGCGCTACCCGCCGCTGGTCGACTGGACCGGATGGCCGAGCACGTCGCTGCGCGACCAGTTGATGAACGCCGACTTCGGCTCCGCGACCATCAAGATCACTGACAAGGACGACCGTTTCCGCAACCTGCTGAACGCCGCCAAGCCCGCCGGTGTCCCGTTCGACCCGTGGGCCTGACGGCACGAGGCCGGGTCACCCCGACCGAGCATGGCCGGGGTTCGGAGTTCGACGGCCGGTGCCGGCGGTGAGACACGCCCCAGCGCCGTCTGGTGATGGCCGGTCCAGGTGGATACGTTCGCTGCATGCTTTCGCTTCAGGCCCTGGTGGACGATCCCGCGTTGGAGCTGCGGGTGCTGGAGGCCGGAGAGCCCGGAGCGCTCGAGGCTCGGGCGCTGTGGTTGCACAACACCGAGTTGCCGGACCCGTCGACGTACGTGCGGGAGGGCGAGATCGTGCTCACCAACGGGCTCTGGCTGGCCGAGGCCACCCCGGCCGAGTTCGTCGCGAACGTCTGCCGGGCCGGGGCGGCGGGCATGGTGTTCGGCCTGCGGGAACAGACCCCGAGGACACCGGCCGAGCTGATCGAGGCGTGCCGCGAGGCCGGGCTCCCGTTGCTCGAGATCTCGATCCGGGTGCCGTTCACCGCGGTCACCGAAGCCGCCGCCGCGATCTACACCGAGCAGCGCCAAGGCGCCCTGGTCGGCCTCGTCCGCCGGGGCAACGCGCTGGCGGCCGCGATCTCGCATGGTGCCGGTGCGTCCGGTGTCCTCTCGGTACTGCGACGCGAGCACGAGCTCCCGCTGGCCGTCGTCGACCGGATGGCGCGGCAACTCGCCGCGGCCGGCGTCGACCTGACCGCCGACCAGCTCCGGCTGGCCGCCGAAGGCCTGGCACGCCGGCCGCCGCCGCTGGAGATCGACCTGGGCGAGGCCGGCCGCGCGAGCATGTTCCTGGTCAGTGCGGTCGGCGACATCGACGCGGCGCTGCTGTGTCTGCGCCCGATCACCGAGTTGTCCCGGGCCGAGCAGGACGCGCTCGAACAGACCGCCCGGTTCCTCAGCCTGGAGGTCGCGAAACAGCAGGCGGTCCAGGCGATCGAGCAGCGGTACGCCAGTGAGCTGCTCGACATGATCCTGTCCGGTCCGCAACGGGCCGCCGAGGTGCCGGACCGGCTGCGCGCCTTCGGTGTCGACCCGGACGGCGCGCTCGCGGTGTGCACGCTGGCCTTCGCGGACGGCGAGACGCTGCCCGGGATCGCCGAGGCCGTGACCGACTTCTTCCTCGACAACAGCACGGCCGTCGTGGTCGCGGCCGGCAGCCAGGACGTGGTCGCCGTCCTGCCGTGGCGGCAGCCGGCCGACGAGCTCCCAGAGCTGGCCGGCCGGCTGCGGGACGCGGTCCGGAAGAGGTTCCCGGGGCACCGCCCGGTCGTCGGGCTCGGTGAACCGGCCGCCTCCGCCGCCGATCTGCGCCGGCCCCTGGTTCAGTCCCGCGAAGCCTGCCAGGTACTGCGCCGTCGACAGGGCGGTCGACCGGACTCCGACGTGGCCACGATCGGGCAGCTCATCACGTACCGGTTGCTGCTCGGACTGCACGACGCCGAGACGCTCACCGGGTTCGTCAACCGGGTGCTCGGCCCGCTGCGAGCGCACGACCAACGCCACAGCGGCGAGCTCGAGCACACCCTGCGCGTGTTCCTGGAGTACGACGCGCAGTTCGGCGCGACCGCCGCGGCGCTCTTCGTGCACGTGAACACCTTGCGGAACCGGCTGGCGAAGGTTGCCGAGCTCACCGGTCTCGACGTCGCCCGGACCGTCGACCGCGTCGACCTCTTCCTCGCCCTGGAGGCCGACGCGATGCGTCAGTCCGGGTAGACAGCCGGATCCGCGTCCACCTCCGGCAGCGGAGCCTTGCGGACGTCGGCATCCGCCAGCGCGGCCGCCGCGACCTCCCGGCACCGGGCGAATCGAACGTCACCGCACGAGAGCGCGTACTCGATCAGCTCGCGCAACGCCAGCATCCGGCCCGGCCGGCCGGTCAGGAACGGATGCATGCACAGGTTGAACAGGCACCGGTAGTGCCGCATGCCGTCCAGCTCCGCGCGCCACAGCTCGAGCACCTTGCGCGGCGACTCGATCACCGACCCGACGTCCGGCTCCGGGAGGAAGGCGTACTGCTCCCAGTCGTCCAGCGACCAGTGCACCGGCAGCTCGACGATCGTAGACTCGCCGACGTTCAGCAGGTATGGCCGATCGTCGCCCATCAGCGACGAGTCGTACAGCAGGCCGTGTTCGGCGAGCAGCCCGTAGGTGTTCCGTCCGGCCTCCCAGAGCGCCGCCCGGTACCCACTGATCTCGATGCCCTGCTTCTCGAACACGGCGAGTCCACGCTCGAAGTCGGTCCGCTCCTCGAACGGGTCCAGCGACGTCGGCGCCCGGTGGCTGTAGGTGTGGTGGGCGATCTCGTGCCCGTGCCCGGCGATCGTCGCCACCAGTTCCGGCCGCCGCTGCGCCACCCACCCAGGGACGAAGAACGTCGCCGGGACCGCCAGCTCGTCCAGCAGCCCCAGGATCCGCGGTACGCCGACGCCCGGGCCGTACCCCTGGTGGGACATGGTCGTCAGGTGGTCGGCGTACCGGCGGCCCCGGGCGAGGATCGGGGTTTCGGCGTCCACGTCGAACGTCAGCGTGGCCACCGCGGCCGACCCGTCATGCCAGCTCATGGCCAGCAGCTTGCCGCCAGGCGCGGGCGTTGGCCAGCGTGACGCTCGGTTGCAGCATCGCCCGGTCGAAGTCGGCCGGCTCGGCGTCCTTCGCCCACCGGTTCGGCAGGTCCGGGTTGGCCAGGGCGGCGTGCCCGATGGACAACAGGTCGGCGTGGCCGTCGGCCAGCACCTGCTCGGCCTGCGCGAGGTTGTGCATGCCGCCGTTCGCGATCACCGGCAGCCCGCCGATCCGCCGGGCCAGCCCGGTGATCGTCAGGCCGCCGTCCAGCCGCGCGGTGTCGAGCCAGTTGCGGCCTTCGCTGGCGATGTGCAGGTAACTCGCGCCGGCGTCCGCGAGCGCCGCGAAGATCACCTCGCCGTCCCGGGCGCCCCCCGGCCACCGGTACTCGACGTCGTTCACCTTCGTCTGTGACAACCGGACACCGACCAGGAAGTCCTCCGGGACGGCGGTCTTGATCGCGGCGGCCACCTCCGCGGTCAGGCGGATCCGGTTCGCGACCGGTCCGCCGTACGAGTCGGTGCGCCGGTTGGTGTAGACGGTGACGAACTGGTCGAGCAGGTAGCCGTTGGCGGCGTGGATCTCGATCCCGTCGAACCCGGCCGCCTGCGCGTTCCGGGCGGCCGCGACGAACCCGTCGACGATCTCGTCGATCTCGGCAACGGTCAGCTCGCGCGGCGCGGTCCACGGACCGCTGCCGCCGTACTCGGGCATCATCTCGCCGAGCGGCACCACCGCGGACGGGCCGACCCGCGCGGTGCCGTAGGCACTGCCCTGCGAGAGCGCGCCGGCGTGCATCAGCTGCGCGACGACCGGCCGGCCGGCCGCGTGCACCCGCGCGGTCACCGCCCGCCAGCCTTCCACCTGCTCGGCGGTCGCCAGGCCAGGCTGGTTGAAGTAGCCCTGGCTGTACACGGTGTCCGGATAGACCCCTTCGGTGACGACCAGCCCGAACCCGCCTTCCGAGAACTCCGCGTAGTAGTCGGCCATGTCCACGGTCGGTACGCCGTCCGGCGACGCGGACACCCTGGTCATCGGTGCGACCACGAGGCGGTTGGTGAGCTCGTGCGAGCCGAGCCGGATCGGCTGCAGGGCGGGATGGATCATCGGTGGTCGACTCCTGGCTGGTCGATGGCGAGTGGGGACGGCTCGGTGCCGTTGATCCCGGTCAGGTCCTGGGGGCAGGCCGAGACCACGACCACGCAGTCGGTCGTCGCCTCGAAGGTGATCGAGTCACCGGGTGCGGTGGGTGCGGGCAACCAGCCCAGGGTGCCGTCGTCCGCGACCGGAACGTTCATGAAGACGTTCACCGGCTGCGGGACCGGGACACCGCTGACGAGGCCGAGACCGCTGAGCGCGTCGGCCAGGTTCTGCGCGCACGAGGGGTGGTCCGGTACGCCCAGCGCCGCGTACCGCGCGGGGTCGCAGGCGGCGATCAGCAGGTCGTGCCGGCCGGGTGAGTCGTCGGCGACGACTCGGAGGATCGGTCGCCGGAGGTCGGTGACGAAGTCGTCGCCGACCGCCGGAAAACTCCGCTCGGTGTGCGCCCGGGTGTGCGAGGCACTGAGGTGCTCGGTGAGCACCGACCGGCCGTCGTCCCCGAAGGCGAACAGGTCTCCGACCTGCGCCCCGGCCAGGTCGACGACCCGGAACCGCTCACCGCGGCCCACCCGGATCGCCCGGCCGGAACGGGCCGGCACGACCACCCGCCTGCTGAGAGTCTCGGTCACCATGCGGGCAACCCAACCAGTTCCCCGACCGCGATCCGATGGACGAACGAACAGCGATTCGGACGGATGCTGGAGATTTCTCCATCAGATCAGCGAGGTGTTATCCGTCGCATGACCCAGGAGGCGGAGAGGGCCTCGACCGTCAGGAGGCTCCGGCCGGCCGGTTGTGGTCGATCTTGCGCCGGGTGGCAGGCAGCCGGCCGGTCTCGAGCAGGTGCTGGGCAACGTCTCGCAACTTGGTGTTGGAGTGTTGTGAGTAGCGTTTCAGGATGTCGAAGGCGCGACTGTCGTCGATCGTGAAGCGTTCCCTGAGAATGCCGACGGCTTGGCCGATGCACTGGCCGGCGTAGACAGCCTCGAGGAGGGAATCGTGTTCCTTGGCCGCGGCGATCGCCACCGCGCCGTAGGTGGCGACGCGCGGTGCCTTGGCGTCCTGGGCGTCGAAGCCGTGCGGTTGGTCACCGATCAGCGTCACAGCGCCGAAGGTGAAGCCCGTGGCAGTGAGCGGAATGGAGAAGATCGAGCGTCCCCGGTGCGCGACGTGGCCGGCCCACAGTGGCCAGCGGGTTTCGCGTGCAGTATCGGGGACCAGGACGCTCAAACCGGTTGAGATCGCCGTCAGGCACGGCCCTTCGCCGCAGTCCAGCTGAGCCGCGAGCGCGGCGTGCGAGGCGTCGTCGGTGGCAGCTGCCACCGTGATCCTGGCGCGATGGCGCAGCGCGATGGTCGCGTGGTCACAGGCCAGGAAGTCGACGGCGAACGCCAGGAATCGGTCCATCGTCTGCTGCAGGTCAGGCGCCTCGTGCAACTCCACGACCAGGTTCTCCAGCCGGTCCTCGTCGAGCATCGGCACTGCCCGAGACTGCGGCGAAGCGGCGCCGCTCAGCTGACTTTGGTCTGTCGGCTGCGCACCGTGGTCGGATGACGGGAAGGTCATTCGGTTGCCCCCTACTCGAACCCGGTCGGGTTTCGTCGCGCTCGATGCCCTGGTCGGCACACACCTCGGCTGGGTGTGCCCGGGTCAGACGAGGCCGGGAGGCTTCGACTGCCACCCACTCGAACCGCGGGTAGGAAGACAACTCTTTCTACCCTGTATCCGGGGCGATGTCGAGGGCGTAGGGTGGGCGGCGTGACGGTCGACGGGGCAACGGAGCGCAGACAGCCGCCCCGGCAGCGCATCCTCGACACCGCGTACCAGCTGATCTCGCGGCGAGGTGTTCGCGACGTCGGGGTCGAGGAAGTGATCGCCAAAGCCGGTATCGCCAAGGCGACGCTGTACCGGCACTTCGCCTCCAAGACCCAACTCGTCCTGGCCGTGCTCGAGCAGCGCGAGCAGCTCTGGACACTCGGCCTCGTCGAGGCCGAAGCGCGGCGACGCGGTGCCACCGCCGAGGACCAGCTCCTGGCGGTGTTCGACGTCTTCGACGATTGGTTCCGCAGCGACGCCTTCGACACCTGTACGTTCGTGAACGTGCTGCTGGAGATGGGCGCCGACCATGCGCTCGGCGAAGCCAGCATCCGCCACCTGAAGAACATCCGCACCGTCATCGCCCGCCTGGCCACTGAAGCGGGCCTGCGAGACCCCGAGGAATTCGCCCTCTCCTGGCACATCCTCATGAAAGGCTCCATCGTGTCCGCCGCAGAAGGCGACACCGAGGCCGCCCGCCGCGCACAGGCCATGGCGGCCAGCCTGATCAGCCAGTACCGCTGACCGCTCGTCGCGGACCGCCCAGATCGCAACCGCACGACTGCAACCGGGACACCGCCGAGCTTTCCCGCAGAATGGAATATCGGCGCGCTCCGTGGGTACAGAACGCCACCACAACTCGGCGCTCCCCAGGAGAAGACAATGTCCGACATCCGCAACACACCGTCTGACGCCGGCCTGAACGACGTGTCACAGCGGCCGGCCCCGACTCATCGATGGAGCAACGAGACCAAGCCGGCCTACAGAACCACCGAGCTCATCGTCTATCTGGCCTCAGTGATCGCGGTGCTGATCGCGGCCGCGGTGGTCGACGAGGCCGGCAACGCCGGCGGCGGTTTCGGCGCCAGGCATGCCTGGCTGTACGTCACCCTCCTGACCATCGGCTATCTCGTCAGCCGTGGACTCGCGAAGTCCGGTAGCCACCACCACGACGAAGGCCGGTAAACCACAGCAGATCCTTCAGGTCGGCTAGCGCCGAAGTGTCTTCCAACTGACGGCGGCCAGACCGGAGACCACCGCTGTCCCGCCGACGGCCCGCAGCCAATGCCGTCCCCAGCGGCCGTACTCCCCGTCGCCGCCCGGCTGAGGAATCATGACGTTGCCCGAGTGCGGGGCGATCGGCTTGCGAGACAGACCTCCGGTCTTCATCAACGGAGTCACCAGGACGTCGAAGATCGCCGGCAGGTTGCGAAATCCGAACACCGTCAGGCCGTTCGCCACCCCGACGGACACCGAGCGGCTGGGACGGTCGGCCAGCCGGAGTATCCGCCGCGCGACCTTCTCCGGCGGATCGATCGGCGGCGGCGGGCGACCGATCAGGCCGGCGTAGTTCGCGGCCTGAGAGTACGCAGGAGTGTTCACCGACCCTGGCCAGACGAGCACGACCTCGACTCCAGGGTCGGTTCTGACCTCCATCTGCCACGTGCGGGTCAAGCCGTGGACAGCCCACTTGCTGGTGACGTAGGCACTCAGGTACGGCGTCGCGATCATGCCCAGCAAGGAGCCGACGACGATCAACGTGCCACCGCCCTGACGCCGGAAACCGTGCAGAGCGGAGCGTCCGACATTCGCCGTGCCCCGGACGTTGACGTTGATCACCTGGTCGAAGACGTCGCCCGGAACGTCCTCGAAGCGTCCGTAGGCCAGGACAGCAGCAGCATGGACGACAACGTCGACCTTTCCGAAGCGCCGCTCGGCCGCCTCGATCAACGCGTCGACCTGGTCAGCCTGCGACACATCGGTCGGCACCGCCAGTACGTCGCCGCCGTCGGCCGTGCAGAGTCCCTCGGCAACCGCGAGGCTGTCCGACGAGCGCCCGGCCAGCACCAGCCGAGCGCCCTGGCGAGCGAACGCCCGGGCCGTCGCCAGTCCGATACCGCTCGAGGCGCCGGTGACCACCACGACTCGCGTCACGGTGTCAACAGCACCTTCACAGCACCGTCCTGCTTCTTCTGGAACATCTCATAAGCCGCCGGACCGTCCGACAGCGGAAGCCGATGGGTCGCGAACCCGTCGACACCCAGCGGGTCCGCGTCGGTCAGCAGCGGCAGGATGTCGTCGACCCACCGGCGTACGTTGCCCTGTCCCATCCTGAGCTGGATCTGCTTGTCGAACATGGTCAGCATCGGCAACGGATCGGCCGCACCGCCGTACACTCCGCTCAACGAGACCGTGCCGCCCCGGCGGACCAGCTCGATCGCGAGGTAGAACGCCGCGAGCCGGTCGACACCCACCGTTTCCATCATCTTCTCGGCGATCCCATCCGGGAGGAGTCCGACGAACTTGTGGGCGGCCTGCGCCTTCGGCGATCCGTGCGCTTCCATCCCGACCGCATCAATGACGGAGTCCGCACCACGACCTTCGGTGAGCTGACGCACCTGCTCCGCCACCTCATCGGAGTACTCGACGACCTCCACACCGCGGTCCTGGGCGCGCTTGAGTCGCTCCGGCACGAGATCGACCCCGATGACCCGGTACCCCCGGTGCAGCCCGATCCGGGCCGCCATGTCTCCGATCGGGCCGAGTCCGATGACCGCCAAGGTTCCACCGTCCGGCACGCCCGCGTACTCGACCGCCTGCCAAGCGGTCGGCAGTACGTCGGACAGGAAGACGAACCGATCGTCAGCCGGCCCAGCAGGGACGACGATGGGGCCGTACTGTGCCTGTGGGACCCGCAGATACTCCGCCTGACCGCCCGGAACCTGGCCGTACAGTCTCGTGTAGCCGAAGAGCGCCGCCCCCATCCCTTCCTCACGGACCTGCGTGGTCTCGCACTGCGACTGCAAGCCACGGTCGCACATGAAGCACCGGCCACACGCGATGCCGAACGGAACGACCACTCGATTCCCCACCGCCAGGTTCGTCACCGCCGAGCCGGTCTCGACCACGATGCCCATCGGCTCGTGCCCCAGCACGTCGCCCGGCTCCAGGTAGGGGCCCATGACCTCATACAGATGCAGGTCCGATCCGCAGATGCCCGTGGACGTGACCTCGATGATGGCGTCCGTCGGCTCCTGGATCGCCGGATCCGGCACCTCGGAGTACTCGATGTTCCGCTTTCCCTGCCAAGTCAAAGCTCTCATGGTTCTCAGTACCCCCGATGACACTCGGCAGCCTGCTGGGCCGGGTCATGGAGGTTGTCCGTCGCCCCGGGCTCACGGTCGGGTACCTTCACCACCGACTCCACGCCGGTCGGCATCCAGAGCCGTGATTCCTCGATGGCTTCGCTCAACAGCCGCCGGAGCAGCGCATCGCCCTCCCGAACGCGAAAGTCCGTGACCGCACGGATCGTTCCCGCGACGACCAGCGGTGCCTCCCTCTCGTAACCGAAGGAGTACGGCCGAGCCCGCGACATCAAGACCTTCGTGGCCCACGCGACGGCGTCCGGTAGCTCGACCAGTAGTCGAGCGCTCTCGTCGCGCACCTTACCAGCCGGTCTGCCGTCCAGTTCGGCCAGCACGTACTCCGCGGTGAGCAAGCCGGCCACCAGCGTCCGCTGAAACCGCCCCGAGATCGCGGGAACAACGAGCCGAACACACCGCGCGACCAGCGCCGGTACCAGCCGCGGGTCGTCCGACGTCACGCCGATCACTTCGGGGATCATCGGGACGAGGTCTGCCCGGGCCGCGTCGGAGGTCTCGTCGTTCACCTCTCGGGCCACCAATGCCAGCAAGGGATGCGTGCAGTCCGGGTGGTCGGACCAGTCGAGGCCGGCTAGGTATGACGCGTACTCCATGAAACACGCACCGCGGCGCAGGTTTCGATGACGCCCGCGCGACAGGACAGGTAAAGCCATGTTCTTGCTGCCAGTTCGCATCCTGTACCTCCGATGGACCCGGGCATCTGTACCCAACTGACAGGCGGACATGCAGCCGCGGTGACCCGAACTGCCGGCCGAACTCGTGCCGGACGGTCGCACCGCGCGCGCTGCCGGGCTCGCGGGCCCGCGTCAGCGTGCTATGGAGCAGATGGAACGCAGCGAGCCGGTGACCGACCATCTCGTCACCTGCACGAGCACGATCCTGCTGTTCACCCCGACCCAGCCCTCGTCAGCAGGCCCTTGCACGACGCCCGGCACACCGGGCCCCGGTGGGCATCATCTGGTCGACCCGGTCCGGTGCCGGCTTACGTTGGCTGAGCCCGAGGCGGCGCAGCCGCCAGGTTGCCCAGGGCAATCACTGCCGAGGTCTCCAGGAGCTTCAGGCCCAGGGTGATCCCGAGACCCCGACGTGGTGGCTTGGACTCAATGCACCGGGGTCGCGGCCACGGGTGGGTAGGGCGAGTCGGCGAGGCCGAGGTTGCGCCAGACGAAGCGGGGGATGCGGGCCAGGAAGCCGCGGAGGAACGCCGAGCTGTGGGCGATCGTCGGCTGGTCGTGGACGCCCGGGGAGAACCACGCCCACTCGTCGGCGATCCGGAAGGAGACCGGCGGATTGGCCATCAGGTACTCCATCTGCCGGGGATGGATGACGTCGTACGCCCACTTGGTGTCCTGGGCGGTGACCGCGAACTGGTCGTTGAACGCCTCACTCTCGAAGCTGATCCCGCGGCCGAACCCGCGCCTGCCGACCTGCAGCCACGGCATCCGGGCGGGCAACTGGAACCCGAGGATCGCCTCGCTGTGGTGCTCGGTGACCGTCCGGGTCTGCGTCCGTCCCTCACTGTCGGTGGAGGTCTCGGTCCGGGTCGTCTTCCAGTGGTGCGAGAACGCGACGAACGGCGGGCCGTCGCCGTCGCGGCCGCGGATCACCTCACTGGTGCTGTGGTCGTGACCGGACCGCGTCACCGGCGGGAGCTCCAGCAGGCTGTCGTCGACGCCGACCCAGTACCAGTCCGGGTGGTGGTAGAACGTCAGCCGGGGCGGCTGCTCCGGCTGGATCCACTGGTCCAACGGCGCGGCGTCGATCGCCGTCGCGACGGTGGCGAGCAACTCCAGCCACGGGCCGAGCAGCTCGACCTCCTTGCGCGGCGGATCCAGCACCACCAACTGGTCGCCGTCGATGCTCAGGTTCACACCCGGCCGCCCCGCGGCCAGCGCATGGAGCCGCTGCGTCACCTGTGCCGTCAGCACGGCCGACCCGAAGTCCTGGTCCACCGCACCGACCTGCCAGCCCGGACCGAGCGTCGGAGCCGGTACGACGGTCGCGGCCACGCCGTACCGCGGCCGGGTGTCACCGCCGGTGACCCACAGCTCCGGGAGCCGGCGGCTGAGCGTGACCATCCCGACCCAGCCCGACCAGTGCTCGGTCTTGTACTCGATCACCTGGAATGGCCGGCCCAGGCTGGTGTGCCCGATGATCTGGTCGTCCGGCTGCCGGCGGAAGCCGAGCCCGAACGGCGGGTTCCCGAGCCGGCCGACCGCGTCGAACGCCGGACTGTTCACGAACGTCCAGCCCCGGTCCCGCAACGACTTGATGTACCGCCGCCGCCGTACCAGCGCGACGATGCCCCAGGTGATCCCGGCCGCGACCAGCACCACGACGAACAGCCCGACGACTCCCAGACCGTCCACAGCCACCTCCTCGGTTCACGGCCGGATCCAGGGCGACGATAGCCGCCGACCTGGTCAACCAGCCGATTCGACGTGCTGACCCGCTGTCCGGCTCCGCGGCCGGGGACGGCGTGGGGCGGCGGTGCTCGTGCGGACGACCAGGGAGGTGTCGAGCACGGTCTCCCGGGGGTGGAGGTCGGGGTTCTGGACCCGGCGGACGGCCGCTCGGACGGCCGCGGCGCCAAGGTGGGCCGGGTCCTGGCGAACGGTGGTGAGGTCGACCGAGGACGTACGGGCGATCGGGGCATCGTCGAAGCCGGCCACGGACAGGTCTTCCGGGACGCGGGCTCCGTGACGGATCAGGGTGTGCAGCAGGGCGACGGCGGTGTCGTCGTTCGGAGCGATCACGGCGGTCGGCAGCTCGGGCCGGTCGAGCAGCGAGCGGGCCGCGGTGGCACCGGCTTCGCTGAAGTAGTCCGCGGCCGCATAGTCGCCTGGAACGGGCAGGAGGTCGCCGGTCAGGCCGCGGCGGTCGACGGCGCGCTCGTAGCCGCGCCGGCGGAGCGCACCCGGTGGCATCGAAGTGGGATCGACGTACGTGACTCCCCGGTGCCCGAGGTCCGCCAAGTGGTCCACCAGCTGCTCGATGCCCAGGTCACCAGACGATCGGACGACGTCGTAGTACCGGTTCGGCCTGCCGAAGCCCACGTCGACCACCGGGACGTGGCTGCGCCGGGCAATCGCCCGCAGGTCGACGGTCGAGCCGATCACGACGAGCGCGGCGCAGCGGTGGCCGAGCAACTCGTCGACCGCTTCGTCGGTGCTCCGGGTCGACGTCTGCGCGCTGAGCATGACGTCGTATCCGAGCGCCGACGCCGCCGGGTAGATCGCCTCGACGATCTCGGGCTCGGTCGAGTGGGCCGGCGCGAAGACGACGCCCAGGTCCTTGCTGCGGGCCCGGCGCAGCGACCGCGCCCCCACGTGCGGGCTGAAACCGAGCTCCTTCGCCGCCGCGCGCACCCGGCGCCGCGTCTCCGCGCTGGCTCCCGGCGCGTCGCGCAGGACCAGCGAGACGAGTTGCCGGGAGACGCCGACGTGGGCCGCGAGGTCGGCCATCGTCGGTGGACGACGGGGATCGCCCGTCACCACGACCCGACGTACTTGCCGATGGTGTCGCGCATGTACGTCGCCGAGTCACGGGCCCGGTCCTCCCAGGCGAAGACGCACGACGTCATGATGGTGTCGTCGCGGTCACCGAAGCCGAGCTCGCCCAGCGTGCTGAAGAAGGTGTCCCAGTCGACCTCGCCCTGGCCGATGTCGAGATGCTGGTGGACCCGCGCGGTCGAGCCGGGTGGGTTCACGATGTAGCGCAACCCGGACGAGGCCCGGTGGTCGAAGGAGTCGGCGACGTGCACGTGGGTCAGCAGCGGGCCGGCGTACCGCATGATCCCGGCCAGGTCGCCGCCCATGTGGAAGGTGTGCGGAGCGCAGTACAGGAACGACACCAGCGGGCTGTTGATGCCGCGGATCAGGTCGATCGCGACCAGGCCGTCCTCGACGAAGTCGTCCGGGTGCGGTTCCAGCCGCAGCTCGACACCTTCGCGCTCGAAGATCGGCAGCAGCTCCTCCAGCGACTTCCAGAACATGCCCTCGCTGCGGCTCGCCTGCTCGGGGCGGCCGTTGAACTCGGAGTTCATCACCCGGCAGTCGAGGTCGACGGTGAGCTGGATCGCGCGCTTCCAGTACCGCACCGCCGCCTGGCGTTCGTCCTCGTCCGGGCCGGACCAGCGGTACAGCGGCAGGTGCGAGGCGACCTCGACACCGGCCGCGCCGAGCGCCTTCCGGAACGCCGTGACCCGGCCGTCGTCGGCCCGCGGATGCAGGAAGAACGGCGTGAAGTCCTCCCGTGGCGACAACTCGAGGTACTCGTACCCGAGGTCGGCCACCAGCCCGGGTACCTCGAGCAGCGGCGTCGTCCGGAACATGTACGGGTCGAGCGCGATCTTTGTCATGACATGATGGAACTAGCACGTGCTAGTCGCTGTCAAGACCTCGTCCCGGGCGGACGCCGCGGAGAACTGTCAGCGGTAACGGCGGGACGCGTCGGCGGCCTTCGACTCCCCCGGCTGCCACTGGGCGATCCACGGCCCGGTCCCCTCGGACGGGTCGACGATGCCCTCTTCGAGCCAGTCGTAGGCGCCGTCGAGCACGCGCCGGGCGACCCTCGTGTCGATGTCGTCGGAGTTGCTCCACAGCTGCTCGAACAGGTGGTCCACCCGCAGCCGGGCCTGCTCGCAGAACGCCTCCGCCAACTCGTACGCCGGCTCCCCGCGCGCCGGGTCCTCGATCCGCAGCATCTCGGCCCGGGTGCAGGCGGCCGCCATCGCGAACAGTTCGGCGCCGATGTCGACGATCCTGGCCAGGAAACCCTGCCGGTACTCGAGTTTCGCCTGCCACCGGCCCATGCCGTAGAACGTCTGCCGGGCCAGTTTGCGCGCCGACCGCTCGACGTAGCGCAGGTGCTTGGCCAGCGGCCCGAACTCGCCGTACGACCGCGGCACGCTCCCCTTGCCGACGGCAAGCTTCGGCAGCCACTTCGCGTAGAAGCCGCCCGCGCCGACGGCCGCCTTCGCCTTGGCCTGCAGGTCGGCCTCCGCCGAGGCCAGGGCGCCGGCCGCGGCCAGGTGCGCGTCGACCGCCTCCCGGGCGATCAGCAGGTGCATGATCTCGGTCGACCCCTCGAAGATCCGGTTGATCCGCAGATCGCGCAGGACCTGCTCGGCCGGTACGGCGCGCTCCCCCCGGGCGGCCTGCGAGTCCGCGGTCTCGTATCCGCGGCCGCCGCGGATCTGCACCAGTTCGTCGGCGATCTGCCAGGCCATCTCGCTGGCCCACAGCTTGGCGAGCGCCGCCTCGATCCGGATGTCCTTGCCGCCCGCGTCCGCCAGCCGCGCGGACAGGTCGAACACCGACTCCAGCGCGTACGTCGTCGCCGCGATGAACGAGATCTTCTCCGCGACCGCTGCGTGCCTGCCGATCGGCCGGCCCCACTGCACCCGTTCCGCGGACCACTCCCGGGCGATCTTCAGGCACCACTTGCCGGCCGCCGTACAGGTCGCCGGGATCGAGAGCCGGCCGGTGTTCAGCGTGGTGAGCGCGATCCGCAGACCGTCGCCCTCCCGCCCGAGCCGGTTCTCGGCCGGCACCCGGACCTGGTGGAACCGGGTCACGCCGTTCTCGATTCCGCGCAGCCCCATGAAGGAGTTGCGGTTCTCCACCGTGACGCCCGGGGCGTCGGCCTCGACCACGAACGCGCTGATCCCGCCGCGGCCGCCGTCGTGCTTCGGCACGCGGGCCATCACCACGACCAGCTCGGCGATCACGCCGTTCGTCGTCCACAGCTTCACCCCGTCGAGCAGGTACGCCGTGCCGTCCTCGGTCGGGGTCGCGGTCGACGCCATCCGGGCCGGATCGGAGCCGACGTCGGGTTCGGTGAGCAGGAACGCCGTCACCGCGCCGGCCGCGCACCGCGGCAGGAACCGCTGCTTCTGGTCGTCGGTGCCGAACATCTTCACCGGCTCCGGTACGCCGATCGACTGGTGCGCCGACACCAGCGCGCTCAGGCTGGGGTGAACGGAGGCGACCAGCATCAGGGCCTCGCCGTAGTACAGCATCGGCAGGCCCAGGCCGCCGTACTCGACCGGGATCTTGATGCCGAACGCGCCCAGGTCGGCGAGGCCGCGCAGGTACTCGTCCGGGATCCGGTCCGCGCGCTCGATCAGCAGTCCGTCGAGGGTCTCGCAGTACGCCCGCAGCCGGGCGAGGAACTCGTCGCCGCGGACCACGGCGTCCCCGGCCGGCCGTGGCTGCGGATGGATCAGGGACAGGTCGAAGTCGCCGAGATACAGCTTCTTGGCGAAGCTCGGCCGGGTCCACTCGGTCTCGCGAGCCGCTTCGGCGACCTGGCGGGCCTCGCGCTCGCTCGCGTTGCGGCCGGTCCGCGGTTGCCCTGTGGTCTGTCCCGTGGTCCGCCCTGAGGTCTGCCCTGAGGTCTGCCCTGAGGTCTGCCCTGTGGTCCGCTCCGTGGTCATGCCACTTTCCTTCCGCCCGGGGCACGCACTACTCACCAGTCTTACCCGGAAGTAGCCAGCGGGGAACCGCTGGCGGCAACCACTTCCGTACCGACGGTGAGACCCCGTACTCTCGACCGCTACGGTGTCGTGGGGGCGCCGGGGAATCACCGCGAGTAGATCGTCGCGGTCCAGGGGGAGGTACTCGCTGATGCAGGTCAGCCTGTCGATCGACGGTGTGCTCGTGGTGCCCGTCGAGGCTTACACGTTCTCGGTGACCGGGGCGGTCACGGTCGCGACCGGGAAGTCCCGGATCTACCTCGAAGGCGACTACGTCGTCGAAACGGTCCGGGCGGCGGTGAACACCGCGCCGACCGGGTCCGCGCTGGTCGTCGACGTGAACAAGAACGGAACCACCATCTACACCGACCAGGGCCAGCGGCCGAGCATCGCCGCCGGATCGAACAGTGCCACCGGCAACGAACCGGCGGTGACCACCCTGGCGGCCGGCGACTTTCTCACCGTCGACGTGGACCAGGTCGGGTCGACGGCCGCGGGGTCCGACCTGACGGTCACCGTCCGGGTCCGCCGGGCCGGCTAGGGGACGGCTGTGGCGCAGTCAGCGGGCTACACCTTCAACGCGGACACGGTCGACGGCACGACGGTCAGGGACGTCGCGGGCTACTTCCTGCACGGCACGATCGTCGGGTCGGCCGCGCTCGTCGCCGGGAAGTACGGCAACGGGCTGGACTGCACGGGCGGCGCGCTGCACGTCGTCGTCCGGCCGCCGAAAGCCGGCGACTCCTTCTATCCGCTGAGCACCGACGGCGGCCTGTCGGTCGCCGCCTGGGTCAAGCTGAACGACAACACCGCCGCGGCCCGCTGCATCGCGTCCGCGACCAGCACCGGCACGCTCAACTGGGCCGTCTACGCCTCGAACGCCGGTGGCACGGTGGAGGCGAGGATCGCCGGAGCGACCTACAGCACCAGCACGAGCATCCGCGACGGCCAGTACCACCACGTTCTGGTCACGTACGACGCGACGCCGGCGACGGACATCGTGAAGATCGCGGTCGACGGCGTCCAGGTGCTCTCGGTCGACTCTTCGGCCGCGGTGGCGTACTCCGGCACCGAGGTCACCATGGAGGCCGGCCGGAACGCGCTCACCGGCACCGAGGCGCTCAACGGGATCGTCGACGACCTGCGCTGGTGGAACGACCCGGTCGAGGCCGCGTACTGGCCGACCCTGGTCGGCGCCGAGCAGATCGATCACCTACTGGCGATCTACCCGTTCGACCACGACACCGCCGAGGACTTCGGCAGCTACGGCAAGGACCTCGCGGTCGCGCCGTCGGCCAGTTTCACCACTGGTCTCTACGGGCGCGCGCTGGTCTCCGGTACGGCGGCCGCCGGCGCGAGCGGCGTGGTCGACTTCCCCGCCTGCGACCGGCTGGCGATCTGCGGCTGGCTGCGGCTCGACACCGCGCCGGCCGGTACGGCGGCCCCGCTCCTGGCCGTCACCACCAGCACCGGGAACGCCCGGGTCCGCGTGGTGGTGAACACCAACCGGACCGTCACCGGCACCTGGACCACGATCGACGACGGCACCGTCTCGGTGACGAGTACGGCGGCCCTGACCGTCGGCCAGTGGACCCGGTTCCAGTTCGCGATCAATCCGACGTACGTGCAGGTGCGGCTCGAGGGCGACCAGGCGACCGAGAGCATCGGTGACGGCGTGCCGCACGTGGCGCCGGCGATCGACGGGCTCGACCGGCTGTACGTCGGCGGCGACGCGAGCGCGGGTGGTCAGGTGTCGTTCGACTACGTCACCTTCACCAAGAACTTCCTCGCCGAGGTGACCTCGGGCTACTGGAGCGGCGCACCCGTCGTCACGCCGTACCGGCCGGCCAACGTCGCGCGCGGCGTCTACCACTTCAACGAGAACACCGGGACGACGGCCGACGACAAGTCACCGGCCGGCAACGACCTGACGCTCACCGCGGCCGGGTCGTGGGTGAGCGGCATCCAGGAGTCCGCGCTCGGTGCGAACGGCACTGGTCCGGGTGCGTCGAGGACGACGTCGACGTGGCCGGCGTCGCCACCGGGGTGGGCGTTCTCGGCGTGGGTCAAGTGCCGCTCCAGCAGCAGCGGTGCTCGCTTCCTCGTCCTGCGGAACGCCGGCGAGGAGGTCGCGCACGCGGGCCGGCTGGACGGGTTGTTCTGGGTCAGGTTGTTCGGGGCGAGCGGGACGACCGGCATCATCAGTTCGTCCCGCGGACCGATCCCGGCCGAGACCTGGACGCACGTGGCGGCGTCGTGCGACCAGAAGGCGATCCAGTTCTTCCTGGACGGGAAGAGGTTCTCGGTCGAGCCGTACTCGGCGGGGGCGCTGCTGCAACCGACCGCCCTGCACGTCGGCGGCGACGACCCGGACTCCTCGGTCGCCGACGTCGACGACCTGCGCCTGTTCGACAGCCCGATCAGCGCGGCCAACGTGGCCTGGCTCCACCAGAACACCGGCCAGTACTACGACGTCGCGCCCACCATCTTCGCCGCCTGGGGCATACCGCTGTAACCC
>NZ_SMKR01000130.1 GCF_004348725.1 Kribbella turkmenica | reverse complement strand
TCTGCGCGCGGACGACCGGGTGTTCCGGATGGATCGCATCACGGCGGCCGAGCCGTCCCCGCACCGGCCGCGGCCGCGACAGGCACCGGAACCGATCGTCGACGGCCACGAACTGAGGCTGCCGGCGTCCGCGCTGGGTTCCGAGAACCTGCGTCCGAACTCCGACAGAGGAACTCCGACATAGGGCTGTCGCCGACGACCGGGACAGTGGATTCGACCCGCCGCCCCGGCGGGTGATCCGAGCACAAGGAGATGGACCCATGACCAACCCGGCTCCCGGCGCCCTGGCCTGGTTCGAGGTCGCCACCAGCGACCCCGACGGCGCGCAGAAGTTCTACGGCAGCCTGTTCGACTGGACCTTCGAGGCCGACGGCCCGGCGGCGTCCGGCGGCCTGGATTACCGCAACATCACCGCCTCCGGAGCAGGCGCTCCGATGGGCGGCATCGCCGGCACCGACGGGCAGACGCCTGGCCACTCGGTGTTCTACATCCTGGTCGCCGATGTCGAGGCCACCTGCGCCGACGCCACCCAACTCGGCGGGTCGGTCGTCAGCAAGCACTTGGAGACCGCGCCCGGCGCGCCGACGTTCGCGTACCTGCGCGACCCGGCGGGCAACATGTTCGGTGTCTTCACTCCACCAGCGGCCTGATGCCCGCGAACGACCGCTCGCCGTCCCCGCCGGAGCCGTCCGGCGGGGACGCCCGCGACCTCTACGAGGAGCTCACCGACGACCTGCTCTACGACCCGGCGATCGGCCGGGCCACGATGATGGGCTACCCGTGTGTCCGCCTGGCCGGACGGTTCCTCGCCACCTACGACGACAAGGCGGGCGGTCTGGTGGTGAAGTTGCCGCGCGAGCGCGTGGGTGAACTGGTCGCGGCGGGCACCGGCGAGCCGTTCGCTCCCGCCGGCAGGGTGTTCCGCGAATGGGTCGCCATCACCACGGTCGATCCCCAGTTGTGGCGCACCGTGCTCGCCGAGTCCGTCGAGTTCGCCCGGAAGTCACTCCTGGCCGACAGCTGAGTCCGTGTGGTCTGATGCGAATCGGGAGCAGGTGTCCATCTGATGCCGGTGGCATTCGTAGTGAGGGTGAGAGCGGGAGCAGAGGCCCCGCGGTACGGGAGGGACCCCACGATGACGTACTACCTGTTGCGGCCGGGCCGAGCAGTCCAGGGCCCGCCGATGTCGGACGAGCAGATGCAGCAGCACGTGCGGGCGATCCGGCGGCTGGAAGAGGAGATGAAGTCCGCCGGCGCCTGGGTCTTCGGCGGGCGGTTGCACGATCCGTCGACCGCCACGGTCGTCCAGGCCGACGCGAACGACGTACTGACCACCGACGGTCCGTTCGCCGAGACGAAGGACCACCTCGGCGGTTTCTACTTGATCCGGGCGAGCGATCTGGACGGCGCGCTCAACTGGGCAGGCCAGGTGAGTGCGCTGATCGGGGCCTCGATCGAGGTCCGGCCGTTCGTCGACGAGCTGACGTCCTAGGGCGCCCACGGTGGCCGACCGCGTGACGATCGGCCGGGTCTTCCGCGCGGAGTCCGGCCGGTCGGTCGCCGCCCTGGTCGCGATGTTCGGCGACCTCGACCTGGCCGAGGACGCGGTCCAGGACGCCTTCGCCGTCGCGCTCCGGCGGTGGCCGGACGACGGCCTGCCACCGAACCCCGGCGCCTGGATCACCGCCACCGCCCGGAACCGCGCGATCGACAAGGTACGACGTGATGCCCGAGGCAACGAACTCCTCAGGACGGTGGCGATGGAACACCGGGAGGGCGACACCATGCCCGACGACCGTCTGCGGCTGATCTTCACCTGCTGTCATCCGTCGCTCGCGCCGCAGAGCCAGGTCGAGCTGACTCTGCGGCTGGTGTGCGGACTCTCGACCGCCGAGGTCGCCAGGGCGTTCCTCACCACCGAACCGACGATGGCGAAGCGCCTCGTCCGCACCAAGCACAAGATCAAGGCGGCCAACATCCCGTATCGCACTCCGAGCGACACCGAGCTGCCCGATCGACTGCGCTCGGTCCTGACCGCCGTCTACCTGACCTACACCACAGGACACGGTCAGGCCGGCTCCTTCCCCGACCTGACCGAAGAAGGCATCCGGCTGGGCAGGACGCTGCGGTTGCTGATGCCCGACGAGCCCGAGGTCGCCGGGCTGCTCGCTCTCATGCTGCTCACCCAGGCGCGACGCCGCGGCCGCACCGACGCTCACGGCGAACTCGTGCTGCTGCGCGACCAGGACCGCAGCCTGTGGGACCCCGAGCTGATCCACGAAGGTCACCGCATGGTCCGCTGGTGCCTGCGGCGCAACGAGCCCGGCCGCTTCCAGCTCGAGGCAGCGATCGCCGCCGTACACGCCGACGCAAGCACGTTCCAGGACACCGACTGGGGTCAGATCGTTGCCCTCTACGACCAATTGCTGACCGTCGCCCCGACTCCGGTGGTCGCCCTCAACCGAGCCGTGGCCGTCGCCGAGGTCCATGGCGCTGACGAGGGACTCGCCGAGCTCGACCGTCTCGCCCTCACCAGGTACTACGCGTTTCACGCGGCCCGCGCCGAGCTCCTCGACCGCGTGGGATCCGCCGAAGACGCACAACATGCCTTCCGGACCGCCGTTGCGCTGGCCCCCGACGGTCCGGAACGCCGCTACCTCACCCGGCGGCTGGCACAGGTGACGTCGTCGGCTCGGCCTCCGTCAGCTCGGCCGAACCGTCGAGCAGGCGCATGAACGGCAGGGAGGCCAGCGCGACCGCGATACCACCCATGATCAGGGCGGCTGCGAGCAGCGCGTGCGGTGCGGAGACGGTGTGCATGAGCCGACCGAAGCCGAGTGCGGCCAGCGCACCGACCAGGGAACCGTAGGCGGCCCCCAGACTGCCCACGCGGCCCAGGAGCTGCTGCGGCGTACGGCTGTAGAAGGCGGTGTACGGGACAGCGAACATCACGCTCAGCACGGATCCGGCCAGGAAGCTGACTCCGATCGCCAGGACCGAGCCCGGCTGGAGGAAGAACAGCCCCAGCAGAGCCGACGCGTACAGACCTGTCGCACCGACCAGCCAGGTCCGCTGCGGCAGCTTCTCCGCCAGCGCGGCGAACGTGACGCCTCCGACCATGCCGCCGACCGCACCCGCGCCCAGGAAGATGCCGAGGGCCCGCGAGTCCTGCTGGGCGAAGACGAACCACGCCGGGAAGATCAGCGCCGGGATCGGCACGAGGACAGCGCCCATCAGTGGCCCGACCAACTGCATCTTGCCGAGGAACGGCTCCTGCACGAGAAACCGCACCGCCTGGCGCAGATCGCGGTAGGCCTGCCGCGGTGTCATCGGCTGGTCGTGTGTGACGACCCGCTTCCGCAGCCGGGACGCCAGCACGATGCTGATGAGGAAGAGCGCGCTGGTCGCCACCAGCGTATTGGCTTCGCCGAACGCCGCGATCAGCACGCCGGCCGTGACCGGCCCGACGAACGTCGCCACGCCTTGGAGCGTCTGTGTCAGGCCCATCGCGCGGGTCATCGGCACGCCTTCCTCGTCGGCCGCCGCAGGGACCGTGCTGACCTTGGCGATGTGGCCCGGTGCGTCGAAGAAGACACCGAGCACCTGGGTGATGGCAACGAGCCAGAGCGAGAAGGAGTCGAGCCACAGCGCCACGGCGAGCGTCAGCGCGGTGACCAGGCTGAGGCTGTCGGCCAGGATGGAGACGCGCCGGCCGCCGATCCGGTCGGTCACCAAACCGCCGGTCAAGGTGCCGGCAAGCGCCGCGATGCCCATGACGAACGCTATGGTGCCGGCGCTCGCCGCACTGCCCGTACGGGTCAGGACCAGCCACGGGACGACCAGTGCGATCACCTGGTTGGCGTACGTGGAGGCGGACTGCGCCGACAGCGCGGCCAACAGCTGCCGAGCCTGCAGAAGCGTCCTCATTCCCTGGTTCATGGTCACAGTCCGTTCGGGTCGGTGGATGCCCACTCCCGGGCAGCCGCTCACCCCATCGACGAACCCGGAGTTCCCGATCCGACAGCGATCTCCGGAATCGCCGGGGTTCGAGGGCGCCGGTTGAGTGGCCCGCGCGATCGGCGAGAGACTCGACCATGGAAGAAGAACCATGGACCTGCGGTCTGGGACTGGCGAGCCGGTCCACGTTGCCTGGCACGTTCGGCCGGTTGCTCGCCGCGTCGGCACGGATTCTCGAGAATCACATGCGAGCCCTTGACCCCGCCGACGCTGACGCGAGACTCGAGCTCGACGCGTACGCCGCACTGGTGACGAGGCAGCGTGACGTCGCCGAGCAGCTGTCGGGCATCTCGGACCAGATGGCCGGCCACCGGACGCTGCCGATGGCACCTCATGACGAGGCCGCGATGTCGGACTCGGCAGCTCTCACCGCGTTCGCGGAGTTCGTCCGGCTGGAGCAGGAAGTCGTCACGTTGCTGCAGGGACTGCTGCAGGAGGACGAGCAGATGCTGCAGGAGATGACCGAGACCGGGTGACCGCGTTCCCCCGGGCGTGGGTGGCGGCTCCCGCGTCCGAGTGATCACCGCGCGGTAGCAGCCATCGTCTGAACCGGCGGAATCAGACACGCCGAGGTGCGAGGTGCGGAATCACCGTGAGCCTCACTTCGGTGCCGACGAGAAGTCGGCGCGCGATGCTCCGGATTGATTGCCGATGGAGGTGCACGTCGTGGAAGTTCCTCCAGCAACCTTTCAGCCTGGGCGGGAGATCTCCTCCACGGCTTCGCCGGTCTTGGCGGGGACGGCGCGCGCGACGTCCGCTTGGGCGAGCATGCCGACCAGCGTGTGGCCGTCGATGACCGGTAGGCGCCGTACCTGGTGATCCTCCATGGTCCGCAGCGCCTCTTCGATGCTGTCGTCCGCGCCGATCGTGACCGGCTTGCCCTGAGCGAACGACCCCGCGGTCACCTGGGATGGGTCGCCCCCGTCGGCGATGCACTTCACCACGATGTCGCGATCGGTCAGCATGCCCTTCAACCGGTTGTCCTCGCCACAGATCGGCAGCGCCCCCACGTCGAGATCCCGCATCGTGCGGGCGGCCTCGACCAGAGTGTCGTTCTCACCGGCACACTCCGCGCCAGGAGTCATCAGGTCCCGTGCGGTCGTCATCGTGATCACCTCTCCATCCGCCGCGAAGCCGGGGCGGTGCCCATTCGTCCGGCTCGAAAACCTCGGCAGGACCAGGCGCACGACCTACTCTTCGTGAATTCCGGACCACAGTAGGTAGCCTGGAAGCAGGAA
This sequence comes from Kribbella turkmenica, assembly GCF_004348725.1. Lineage (GTDB taxonomy): Bacteria > Actinomycetota > Actinomycetes > Propionibacteriales > Kribbellaceae > Kribbella > Kribbella turkmenica. Next base: position 16,812 of record NZ_SMKR01000130.1, on the reverse strand, counting down.
CCTGTCAGGCAGATGCAGGGCGGCCTTCCCGGGCAGGAAGTGAGTGATGTCGGGCCAGCCTGTACGGACCCCGATCCGTGTGGCATTCAGCGTCTGCGGTCTCGGACTGATCGCAGCGGCGATCACGATCGCCCTTCGTCACGGCGGCGACTCGCTGTCGCTGGCCGCCCTGCTCACCGGCGTCCTCCTGATCGTGATCGGCGGGACCGGGCGACTGCCGGAAGAGATCGGGTTGCAGCGGATCTCCTTCGACCGGCCGGAGCGCGGATCGTCGTACCACCGCGCGATGATCGACGTCGTCCAGCACGAGCTGCCCACCCTGTCGGCCACCGCGGCCGAGCAGGACAGCCTCGTCGTCCGCGGCTACTGGCTGGACGAGCTGGAGGTGCCGATCGTGATCATCTGGGCACCCGACGACACGCACGAACTCGACCAGGAGGCGTTGCAGACCGCCCTGCAGCAAGCCGCGGCCGCCGGCGGGATCGTTCTGCTCACGAACGTCGAGGACATCCAGCAGGTACGGTCGATCCTCCGCTCCCGCCACGGTGACCGGGCGACCGTCGTCCGCTGGCGGTCCCACCGCGACAACGAGTCCCTCCGCCGAGCGGCCCAATCCCTCGGCAGCGCCTTCCGCCACAAACGCAAAGCGCGAAACCGCTGACGCCAGCCGTCGGCACACGTTGCCTAGCTCACAGGAGGTGCCGCGAATGCACGTCTTCGCGGGTGGGTACCTGGCGGCCACGCGATGAGGGGTCACGAATTGTCGCGGGCTGTCGGCGGCGGGACCGCCGCCGACCGCTGGTCATTGGTAGCGCGGGTCGGTGGAGTGCAGCGAGAACCACGGGCCGGGTCTCCCCGCCCGCGCTACCAGCCGAAAATGATGCGGCGGCTCGCGTTGCGTGTGTCGTCCTGACGAGGACAGGCAGCAAACGGAGCGTCGCTGGAATCAAGAGGTGTTCAGCGAGCGACCGCATCACCGGGCCATCGGTGTTCGTGGATCCGGGATCCGTTCACCTCCTTGTCGTCTCAGGCCTGTCGCACGCGATGCGTCCCGGAGGATCTCGCCCCCGGCCTTGCGGACGGCTCGCCGGCGCGGGTGCGCTGAAGCAGTGGCCGGATCGCCGTGGCCACCTGCGCGGCGGGCCGCAGCTCCATCCCCGGTCTGGTGGAGCCGGCTTCCGGCGCGGTGGCTGGCACGGCGACTCCCAGCAGTCGGCGATCAGCGCGTCGAACTCGTCCCGCACCAGGCCGTCGTCGCCGATCCAGAGATCGACGAACGCGTCCTCGGCCGTCCTCCGTTCGATCGTGGTCATCGGATCACCCCTGGAGAGGGCAGTGCCGCCGGAGTCAGGCGTCGATCTGCCGTTGCCCGCTGTCGGAGTTCGCGATCTCGATCTTGCGCGGCTTGGCCTGCTCGGCGACCGGGATCCTCAGCGTCAGTACGCCGGACTCGTAGCTCGCCTGGATGTTGGCGGCGTCCAGCGTGTCACCGAGGAACAGCTGCCGGGAGAAGACCCCGAGCGGACGCTCCGCGACCTGCATCTCGACACCCTCGCCGCGTTCGAGCGGCCGGCGTTCGGCCCGCACCGTGAGAACGTTGCGTTCCACGTCCAGGTCGATCGCGTCCGGCGAGATGCCGGGAAGATCGAAGGCGACGACGTACCAGTCACCCTGCCGGTAGGCGTCCATCGGCATCGCGGTCGGCCGTGACCACGTGCCCGGCGCCTGGTTGCCGATGAACTGCTGGGCGAAGCGGTCGAACTCCCGGAACGGGTCGGTGCGCATCAACATCGTCCTGCACCTCCTTGAAACCTCGACTCCAAGGTCATGTCAATACGCACTTCCCATATAACATGTCAACGGATCGATGACAAGACCCACTGTCATCCAATCGCTGACGTTGAAAGTCAGAGGCACGGCGTCCGGCCGGCGTCGTACCGCGAGCCGGAGTGCCGACGTCATCGAACTCTCATGCTCAGTTGCGGGCTGTGCACCTCACGCGCTGGTAGCGTCGCGGCACACAAGGGGCGGCGACAAGGTGAACAGCATGGAAATGGTGGGGACTCGCAGGGTACTGCTCGCGGTGTGCGCCGCGATCATGGTGCTCCATGTCGTGGCGGTCGGGGTGCGAACCATCGCTCGGCCGACCAGTGGCGCTCTGCCCGACGTGCTGGCACTGCTGAACGCAGCACAGGAGCGGTCACTGGCGAGCTGGTGGACCTCGGCGTTGCTGGTGGCGTGCTGCCTGGTGGCGACGGCTGCGAGCCTGCTCGCCAGCGGAGGCATGGCGCGCGGCTGGGTCACCTGGGCCTGGCTCGTGCTCGCGGTCGTGTTCGCGGTGCTCTCGCTCGACGAGGTGGTCTCGCTGCACGAACGCGGCGCCGAATGGACCGCGTCCGTGTTCGAGACCAGCTCGCTGCTCGGGCGCCTCGGGTGGACCATCCCGGCCACCGCGATTCTCGTGCTGTCGCTCGCCGTGCTGGTCCCCGCCTTCCGGGCGCTCCCGTCCCGGCCGAGGCTCCTCATCCTCGCCGGCCTCACCACCTCGATCGGTGGCGCGCTGGGCATGGAGGTCGTGAACGTCCTGCTGACCGATGCGGGCGCCCGGTACCTCTGGCGGCACACGGCGATGGCGGTCGAGGAGGCGGCGGAGATGACCGGCGTCGTGATCGTGCTGCTCGGCCTGCTGACCGCCGTCCAGGTACGCCGCGCCGACCGCCAGTTCACGGTCACCTACGACATCGCCACCTAGATTCGCCGGCGGGGTCCGCGCGCGTTCGAGTGTGCGGACCGAAACCTCGTACCGGGACCTTCGGTGAGGTCAGGCGGGTGAGCCGGCGCGGGTCGCGTTGGCCTCGACCGCGGCCGCCAGCCACTCGGGTGCGCCCGGACGGGTCTTCTCCTCGAGCGGGCCGCGATACCGCGGATCGAACAGGAACAGCTCGCTCTTGCGGACCTGGAGATCGTGGGTCATCGGGTAGTACCAGCGGCAGACGTGCTGTCGTTGCGCCTCGGCCACGTCCATGGCCGCCGGGTCGGTGGGCTCGGTGCCGGCCTCCATCAACTCCCGGATCCGCGCCTCGATCCCGGCGTACTCGCGGTTGATCTGCTCCCACTCGGCCTCGCCGTAGGTGGCGACCCGGCGCGCGGTCTGCGCGTAGGCGCCGGACCCGCCCCACCGGTCGGCGACCTCGTCGAGGTACTCCGTCTCGCGGGCGGCGAACTCGCCCCACACCCGCTTCTTCTCGCCGGCCGACATCGGCGACCGCAGGCTCCGTCTCGTCATGCGCGCCACGCTACGAGTTGCCGCCGCGTCAACTGCAACCACGTTTGCGCACCCTGTTGCCGGACTGCCTCTGCTGTCCGCCAGCGCTCGGGAGGGGGGAACGCCGGATGACGGCAGGCCAGGGATCGACATGCCCGGGGCGACGAGCACGCTCACGGTTCGGCCGCCTTCCCCGGCACCGGTTCAGCGTGATGCGGGTTGTGCGCTGGCTTGCGCCGGTCCTGATCGGTCTCGTGATCGCTTGGGCCGGGGTGAACGACAAGGGCCGGGTGATCGTGGCAGCGACCAGCCTGCTCGCGCTCTGGATCGTCCCTGCCCTCATCACCGCCGTCTCCAGCGCCGCCGGAACCCGCGTCTACGCGCGCGATCCGTCCGCGCTGCTGGACGACGCCCAACGCGTCTTCACCACTACGACCACGACACCGAGCACCGCCGTACCACCTCTCCTCGTCGCCGTCGCAGTCGCAACCACCGGCCTACTCATCCGCCGTCAGCTGGCGGCTCCGGACAGCCGGAAGCAGGCCAGATAGCGCTCGAATCCGGCGCGATCGCCCTCCAGGCTGACCAGTCCCTCCCCGAGCGCCGCGTCCAGGTCCAGGCGATCGAAGAGCAGCTTGGCCAGGACCTCCGGTGTCGTGGTCACCACCGCGGCCGCGGCCGCAGCCAAGGACTCGACCACGACGACGTCGAGCTGCTCCGTCTCGATCCGCGCCAGGACGTTCCGCTCGGCGAGGCGGAAGCCGATGCGCAGTACGACGCCCTCGGCAGCCTCGAGCCGGAACATCGTCCGCATCGACAGCACAACCGACGTACAGCTGAGCGGCGACTCGGTGTCGAAGTCGGACGAGCGGGCGGCCCAGGCTCCCAGTTGAAGGATGACCGGCTCGAGCTCCGCGCCCCACCCGGTCAGCTCGTAGACCCACGACGCCGCGGGCGGGGGAAGCCGGCGACGGCGAACGACGCCCGCCTCCTCGAGGTCGGTCAGTCGCTGGGTGAGGACGTTGCTGCTGATGCCCGGCAGGTCGGCGCGAAGGTCCGCGAACCGCCTCGGCTCAAGCAGCAGTTCGCGGACCACGTGCAGCGCCCACCGGTCGCCCACGACGTTCAACCCCTGCGCCAGGCCGCAGGAGTCGTCGTACCGACGCTTGCTCGTCATGACCCCCATCGTAGCAAACTGGTTCGAAATTCGCACTGAATGGTTGTTATTTCTAACCAGGATCCGTAGGGTCCGAGGCGACAGGTGGTCATCGAGCGAAAGGAGATCCGTTGTGAGGACCTTGACGGTCGACGTGATCAGCAGTCTGGACGGGTTCGGGGCGGCTGAGGGATGGCCCGGCTACTGGGGGAAGGAGGGGCCGGAGGTGACGGCGTGGTTCGAGGAGAAGCTGGCCGAGGACCATGCGATCGTGATGGGCGCGAACACCTTCCGGGAGATGTCGCGCATCGTGACCGAACTGGAGGACCCGACGTTCGCCCGCATGGCCGAGGTGCCGAAGTACGTGTTCTCGAAGACGTTGGAGCCACCGCTGGCGTGGGCGAACACCGAGGTGATCGCCGAGGACGCAGTCACGGTGATCCGCCGGTTGAAGGCCGAGGGCTCAGTGCCGCTGCGCACGATGGGCAGCATGTCGCTCAGCAAGGCTCTCGTGCGCGCTGGACTCGTCGACACCCTCCAGATCGTGCTGTTCCCGGTGATCACCGGCCAGACCGGCCTCTCCCCGATCTTCACCGACTGGCCGGACCTGGACCTCGAACTGGTCACCGCCCGCACGTTCGACGGCCGCATGCAACTGCTCGAGTACGTGCCAACGCCACACTGATCAGTCGGCATAGGTGGAGGGCCGCGGGACGGGCGGGCGAAGGCGGCCGTGGGGGCGGCCGTGGGGGCCGGCGCGGACGGCCAGCGAGCGGCGGATCGCGCGGCGGCGCGAGCGTGGGTCTGGCCGTCTCGCCGCCGGCTCAGGGGACCGGTGGTGGTGCATTTCGGCCTTGGCGGCTGCTGGAGTAGGCGCGTTCGCGGAGCTCGCGGAGCCAACGCGGCGCCGGCAGGGCGTCGGGCGGGTGATTGAGGATCGGGTCGAAGACCAGTCCGCTGCCGTCGATGCGTTCGTGCAGGGTCAGCCGACCGACGGGGCGCCAGTTCGCCGGTTCGTCGCCGAGGTGGAGGATGAAGCTGGATGGGTGCTCCGGATCCCGGACGGAAGCGTGGCCGACCGGACCGCCGGCCGGGATCAGCATGAGCCACCACCAGCGGCCGGCCGCTTCGTACGGCGCCAGCGTCCCGTAGTGGGCGGTGGCCCAGTCCGCCGCCGGCGTCGGGAACCAGCGCGTCCACACACCCTCGCCCGCACTGGAGAACAGGAAGTCACAGGACGGATCGAGCCGCAGCGCCACCCCGAGGACGTCAGGCCATCGGCCAGGTGTCCCGGCACCCTTCGACAGTCGCACCGTCGCGACGTGATCGCCCTCGGAGATCAACGGGTTCAGCTGATCGACCAGGAGCCGTGCGGTGAAGGTGATGCCGCGCGGGTGCACGGCCGGGGCGCGCCGCAGCTGCGCCAACCCACGGAAGAACGCCGAGAATCCCTGACTCGGCGCATCCGTGAGCCGCCTGACCAGACCCGGCGCTTCGGGATTCACGATTCGTGCCGGTGACTGATCGGGCCCCGGCTGAGCAACTCGGACACCTCACCCACCACCGTGCGACGTCGCAGTACGGCGGTGGCGCCGGCGGCGGCGTGGCTCATCCCCTCGACGGTTTCCCGCAGTACGCCCATGGCGTCGACCGTCGGGGACCAACCGAGCTCACGCCTGGCCCGCGAACTGTCCAACGGCGGAACGGCGCATCCCATGTCCAGCCACCCCGGTCCGACCGGCTGCAGGCGCGCCTGCCAGGTAGCCAGCATCAGTGCGCGAAGCACCGGGGCGGGCGTCTTGATCCACCGTGCACCGAGAGCCTCGGCGATCATCGCCGCGGTGACCGGCGTCGGTGCCGCCAGGTTGAACGCTCCAGCTGCCCGCTGCTGCAGCACCCGGACGATCGCGTCCGCGACGTTGTCGGCATGCACCATCGCCACCGTCAGGCCATCCGGCAGGGGTATGACCGGCACCGCATTCACCGTTCTGGCCGGCAGCAGCACCGGCAACGCGTAACGCAGCAGGGCACTGCCCGCCGCGCGCTGCCCGATGATCCCGGGTCGCAGGCGGGCCACCGCCGTGCCGTGGACCGACTGTTCGAAACTGTCGAGCAATTTCTCGGCAGCCGCCTTGTGACTGCTGTACGACGAACTGGGTATGCCGCCCACCGGCCAATCCTCGGTGACCGGGTTGTCGTCGCGCTTGGGTGAGTAGGCGCCGACGGACGACATGTGCACCAGGTGTCCGACGCCAGTCGCCACACACGCGTCGAGAATCCGTTGCGTACCGCCGACGCCGACAGACTCCAGGTAGCGCACGTCGTGCGACGGCTGGAACGCCCACGCCAGGTGCACCACCGCATCGGCGCCGCGGATCACCTCTTGCAGCGCAGGTTCGCAGTCGGGCCGGGACAGATCGATCGAGACCCACTCCCTCGTCGCGGCGCGGTTGGGCACCCGCCGGACGACGGCGACGATGTCGTGCTCGCCCGCGGCTTGGAGACGACGGCTCAAGGCGCTGCCGACATTGCCGCTGGCGCCGGTGATGACAACTCGCACACGCGAGCGGTACCCCGGTTGCCGGGCTCTATTCCCGGCGCGGCAGGCGCGGCCCTTCATCAGGTGCCGTCCCACTGTGGACCATGGGCGCCGGATCAGGCCCGGTCGGCGGCCAGCTCCTGGGCGATGTGTTCGCCGATCAGCAGGCAGGCGGTGGCCGCCGGCGACGGGGCGTTCAGGACGTGCAACGTCCGGCCGTCGCGGACGAACAGGAAGTCGTCCACGAGCTTGCCGTCACGGGTGACCGCTTGCGCGCGCACTCCGGCGCCGGAGCGCCGTACGTCCGCGACCCGGAGCTCGGGCAGCATCCGCTGGGCCTCGCGGACCAGCGCCCGGCCGGTGAGCGAACGCCAGACTTCCTTGGCCCCGGTCCGGCCGTACCGCCGGGCGAGCCGCCACGAGCCCCGGTAGGCAAGGGATTCCCAGAGATCACGGGCAACGACCTTCCGCCAGGAGTAGCCCTCCCGGGCCAGCGCCGGTACGGCGTTCGGCCCGACATGGACGGTGTCGTCGATGCCACGGGTCAGGTGGACGCCGAGGAACGGCAGGTCCGGGTCGGGCACCGGGTACACCAGACCCTTCACCAGGAAGTCCCGCTCGGGGACGATCTCGCTGAACTCGCCGCGGAACGGGAGGATGCGGACTCCGGGTTCCAGACCCGAGGCGCGGGCGAGCCGGTCGCTGTGCAGGCCCGCACAGGCGGCGACCCGGTGGGCCTCGATCACCTCGTCCGTCGTCCGCACCCGGACGGTCCGGCCGGCGTTCTCGATCGACGTGACCGTCACCCCGGTACGGATCTCGCCGCCGGCCGCACGGACGTCGTCGGCCAGCGCGGCGGCCACCAGCGTGAAGTCCACCCGGCCGGTGGAGTCGACGGCCAGGGCACCCTTCACCCGCAGGTGCGGCTCGCGCTCAGCGACCTCTCCCGAGGTCAGCCGGCGGACCGGGACACCGTTCTCCCGGCCGATGCCGAACAGGCGGTCCAGCTGCGGCAACTCGGACTCGGTGGTCGCGACCACGAGCTTCCCCGGCACGTCGACCGGGATGCCCTTCTCCTCGCAGTACTCCTTCAGCGCCGCTCCCCCCGCGACGGCCAGCCGGGCTTTCAGCGACCCGGGCTTGTAGTACAGGCCGGAGTGGATCACCCCGGAGTTGTGGCCGGTCTGGTGCGCAGCGACCGACTGTTCCTTGTCCAGGACGACGACCGGCGTCCCGGGGTCGAGGCGCTGCAACGCCCTCGCCACCGCCAGACCGACGATGCCACCGCCCACCACGACCGCAGATCCCATCGACCTCTCCCTGTACCGGCAACCTGTCCAAGAGAGCCGGAAGGGATGGCCGGAAATACAGCTACTGTCTGGGCATGACCGAACTCGTGGTGGATGCCCCGATCACCGCCGTCACCGTCTACCCCGACCGCGCGCGGATCACCCGGCGCGGCACGGTCAGCGTGCCCGCCGGCGACCGGACGGTGTACGTCGAGCCGCTGCCGACCGCTCTCGAGGAGGACTCGATCCGGGTCGCCGGTCGTGGGCCGGCCACCGTGCTCGGCGTCGACCTGGCCCTGCGGCATCATCCGCAGGCTCCCGACGAGACCGTCGCCCAGCTCGAGCGACAGCGCCGCGAGGCCGAGGCCGAGGTCGCCGAGCTGTCGGACGCCGACGACGTCCAGGCGCAGCTGGACACGTTCCTGGCGCAGTTGGCCCGGCGGGCCGGCGGCAGCTTCGCCCGGACGCTGGCCTCGGCCGAGCCGGGGGCCGAGCTCGGCGGCTTCACCGAGTCGCTCGCCGCCCGGTTGACCGCCGTACGGGCGAAGCGCAGAGAGCTGGCCGGCCAGCGACGCGAGGCCGAGGAACGCCTGGCCGCCGCCGATCGCCGGCTGGCCGAGGTCGGCCGGCAACGCAAGCCGGACCGGCGTTCGGCTGCCGTCGCGCTGGCGCTGGAGACCGCGGCCGAGGTCGAGATCGAGCTCTCGTACGTCGTCCCGCACGCCGGCTGGACCAGCTCGTACGACGTTCGCCTCGAAGGCGACCGGCTCACGCTGAACTGGTACGGCCTGATCACCCAACGGACCGGAGAGAACTGGCCCGAGTGCGACCTCACGCTGTCGACGGCCCGGCCCACGGTGACGGCCAAGGTGCCCGAGCTCGACCCCTGGTACCTCGACCGCTTCCGCCCACCGGTGCCGTTGGCGGCCGCACCGGCCGGTGGGATGCGTGGTCTCCAGTCCAGCAAGGATGACTTCGCAGTGCAGACCCAGGCGGCCGCGATGCCGGAGTTCGCCGCCCTGGAGGCGAGCGTCGAGCAGGGCGTCACGGCCGCGGCCTACACGCCTCCCCGGCCGGTCGCCGTCCCGGCGGACGGTGCCTCGCACCGGGCAACGATCGCCGCGATCGACCTCGATGCCGAGCTGGACTACGTCACCGCGCCGGTCCGCTCCACCGACGTCCACCTGCGCGCGACGGTGGTGAACTCGTCCACCCACACTCTGCCCGCCGGGAAGGCCGCGGTCTTTCACGAGGCGGACTTCGTCGGCTCGGCCGCGCTCCCGCTGTGGGCGCCCGGCGAGGACGTCGAGCTCGCACTCGGCCTCGACGACCGGATCCGCGTCGAGCGGAAACTCGTCCGCCGGACCGCGACCAAGGCGACGCTCGGTTCGACGCGCCGACGTGAGGTCGAGTACGAGACCAAGGTCGAGAACCACACGCCGCGCAAGGCCCGGATCACCGTCCTCGACCAACTGCCGGTGGCGCGGGACCACGAGATCACTGTCAAACCGGTCACCACCGCGCCGGAGCCGGCCGAGACGACCGGCCTCGGCGTGGTCACCTGGAAGCTCGACCTGGCCGCCGGCGAAGCGACCGCGATCAAGCTCGCCTTCCGCGTCGAGACTGCCAAGTCCGTCGAACTCACCGGCTGGCGCCAGTAGCCGGTCGGGGCGCCTCCCGGTCGACGACCTTCCTACCCATCCGCCGCGATGCCGGCTGCCTGGGCGGCCATTGTCTTCAGCCTGAGGTTGAGTTCGGTCAGCTCTGCCCGGTACGGGGTGATCGTCTGTTGCTGGAGTGACGGGAGGCGAGCGTCGAGGCGGTCGAAGAGGCCTGTACTCGTGCCGCACTCGGCGAACGCGATCGCGAACGCGGACTCCTGTGGGCTGGGACGGTACGGGCGGGCCGGGATCGCCGGAAGCACCTCGGCGCCGCCGGTCAGTGTTCGGGCCGGCGAGACGACAGGTGCGGTGTTGGCGCCGAGCCGGATGCCGAACTGCGTAACGTTCTTGCCGGCGTCGTACCGGACCCCAGTGGGCAGCGGGTAGCCCTTGGCGCCGAGGCAGGAGACCAGACCGTCGCTTTCCTCCTGCAGGACTGCCTTGACCCGAACGCCGAGTTCGTGACCGAGGCGGTTGCCGATCTCGGTGTACCTGTCCCGCACCTGAGCGACCTCGGCCGGATCACCCAGCTTCGCGCGGGCGGCGGTCTCACATCGCTCGACGGCCGCGTAGTACGCCTGGCCGGTTCGCCGGAGCTGCGCCGGTTGTGCCGGGATCGCCGTACCGAAGCCGTTCCTGCGCGCCTCGTCGACGGTCCGGGGCTTGACCGGCTTCTCGGCCAGCCAGCCGAACAGGTCCCGTGGCGGCGTCGACGATCCCGGCGAGTAGCCCGCCTGGGTGATGCAGCGGTGGAACAGCGCGTGGCCGGCCTGCTCGACGCGCGTCAGCTCGTGCCGCAGGAACAGTTCGAACCCGCCGCCCTCGGGCTGCCGTGCGTCGGCCTGCGCCTTGCAGCCGGCGGTCCCCAGCAATCCGGCCACCGCCAAGCCGGCGGCGAGAATCCTGCTGAACATGATGTGGTTTCCCTTCGAGCGGGGGCGGGACGGCCGCACGGGGTGGCCGTCCCGCCCTGGAGCCGTGGACGTCAGCAGCGCCAGTGCCGCGCGTTCTCGTCGTTCAGGTCGGACGCGAAGTTCACCCAGTTGCTGGACCGGAGGAACAGCCACGAGTCGTTCACGACGTCACCCGACTCCTGGACCCAGACCCCGCACTCGGTGTCGCGGTTCTTGAGCGCGCTGGCGTTGTGGTAGAACCGCACGCCGTTGTGGAAGTTGCCGGCCGAGCTGTGCTCGGCGTTGTAGAAGAAGTGCCGCTGGCCGCCGACACCGTTGGCGTGCTCGGAGAAGCAGATCTCCCCGGAGTTGCAGGCCAGCTGGCCGTCACCACGGTCGGCGTTGGCAACTCCCGCGAGGCCGACGGTCAGTACGGCGGTCGCCCCCAGCATCCCGGCGAGCCTGGTCGTCATGCGCATTCGTCTCTCCCCACTCTGTCCGGGCCGCGGCCCGGGCCCGGCGCCTCCGCCGAGCAGCACCAGTGCAGCCGAGCGGACTTACAACGGGATGAACGACCGCTGTTCGCCGACTTCACGCGCCAGCGAGTCGGCGCTTTCGGCCGCGGTCCGGGCGCCGGTCGTGTCCCCGGTCGCCAGCAGGCTGACCCGCAGGCTGCGAAGACTGCGCTCGTGCCACAGCCGGACGCCGAGCTCGCGCCAGATCCGGACCGCGTCCCGCAGGTACCGGGCGGCCAGGTGGTGCCGCGCGCGGCGTTGCTGGACGATGCCGATGTCGTGCAGCGCTCTCGCCTCACCGTGGCGGTCCCGGTAGGTCCGGAATCCGGCGAGGCTGTCCTCGAAGAGCTTCCGGGCGTCCACGCACCGGCCGAGCGCCAGGCAGAGTCGGCCGAGGTCACCGAGCACGAAAGCCGCGTTGTGGGTGTCCCCCAGCGCCTCGAACGTCGCTCGCGACTCGATCAGGCGGGTCTCCGCGTCGACGTAGCGTCCGTCGTACCGGTCGCACACGCCGATCCATCGCAGCGCCAGCGCGAGGTTGCGTCGATCGGCATGCGCACGGAATGCGGTCAGTGCTGAGGTGAGGTGCGCGCGGGCGTCGCCTTGGCGCCTCAGGTCCAGGTACGCGGCGCCGACGTTGAGCCGCGCCAACGCCACGCCGTGGTCGTCGCCGAGTTCGCCGTACCGGAGCTGGGCCTCGTCGAAGCTGGACAGCGCGCAGTGCGGCCGGCCGAGCGCGCGATACGTCATCCCGGTCTGCAGCCGGACCTCGGCCTCGCCGACCCCGTCGGGAGCGGCCAGGAAGGCGCTGCTCGCCTGGTCGAGCAGTTCCAGCGAACCGGCGAAGTCGTCGTGGATCCGGGCCAGCTCGGCGAGCTTGACCGACATCCACCCGATGCCCCGGTCGTCCCCGAGCCGGCGGGCGGCGGCGAGCGCGGCTTCGTGCGTACGTCGCCAGTCGTCGTACTGCGCGCGGGTGTCGAGGAACGGCGTCAGCGTCGACGCGAGCGCGCAGGCCGCGTCCGCGAGACCGGCGTCGGCCGCCTGCCGGACGATCGAGACCAGCACCGTCCGTTCGGTCTCGAGCCACCCCAGTGGATCCGCGGGCGGGAGAAGCTTCCCGTGGTCGTCGAGGGCAGCCGGCCGGCTCGGGCCGAACTCGAGCCCGCGGATCGCCGCGATCGTGCGTGCCAACGCGGCGCTGCTCGCGCGCTCGAGCACCCCGGCGCTGTGCGGCTCCTCGTCCTGCGCCCGTTCTCCGGCGTACAACCGGACCAGGTCGTGCAGCCGGTAACGCGGCGGCCCGTCCGCCTGGACCAGTTCGAGCAGTTGCGCGTCTACCAACTGGTCGAGGATGTGTTCGCTGTCCCGGGTCGCCTGGTCGAGGACCGACGCGGCCAGCCAGGCCGGGACCTGTGGAGTGTCGAGCAGGCCGAGGCGGCGGAACGCCTTCCGGGCGGCGGGTCTCAGATCCTGCATGCTCGACGCGAGACTGGCGCGGACGGCGAGGTCGCCGAGCCGGAGCTCGTCGAGCCGGCGGCACTCGTCGGCCAGGCGGGACTCCAGCTGACCGAGCGCCCAGTCGGGCCGGATGGCGAGGCGGGCGGCCGCGATCCTGACCGCGAGCGGAAGCAGCCCGCACAGTTCGACGATCCCCGCGGCCGCGCGGGGTTCCGCCGCGACCCGCTCCCGCCCGGCGACCCGGGCCAGGAGCTCGAGCGCCTGCTCCTGGTCGAAGCGCTCGAGGTCGATCAGCCTAGAACCCTCCAGCCCGCCGAGCGGCGTCCGGCTGGTGATCAGGACCAGGCAACCGCGAGCGGCCGGGATGAGCCGGCGTACCTGCTCCTCGCTGTTCGCGTTGTCCAGAAGGACGAGGATGCGCGAGTCCGCGAGCAGACTCCGGAACAGGGTGGCACGCTCCTCCGTCCGGTCCGGGATCGCCTCGGCTGCGGTGCCGAGCGCGCGAAGGAACCCAGCGAGCACGTCTCCCGCGTCGAGTGCGACGGCTTCGGCGCCGCGCAGGTCGACGTACAACTGACCGTCCGGATAGGCGCCGCGCAGGCGGTGCGCGGCGCAGATCGCGAGCGCGGTCTTGCCGATGCCGGCCGGTCCGGAGATCGCGAGCACCGGCGTGACGCCGGCGTCCGTCCCGGCCGGTCCGGCATCGTGGGCGGCCAGGTCCTGGATCAGTGCCAACTGTTTGTCACGACCGGTGAAGTCGGCGATCGCGGCGGGCAGCTGAGCGGGCGCGGTCGTCCGGTTGCCCGGATGGGGGTCGACGCGGTCCCGGGTTCTTTCCGGCGTCGGAGCCAGCGCCGGGTCCGCGGCCAGCACGGCGGCGTGCAGCTCGGCGAGCCGCGGACCCGGTTCGACACCGAGCTCGTCCACCAATGCGGTGCGGGTCCGCCGGTAGACCTCGAGCGCGGACGCCTGCTGACCGGCCCGGTACAGCGCGATCATCAGCTGTTCCTGCAGCCGTTCGCGGAGCGGGTGCTGGGCCGCGAGATCGCGCAACTCGGCGATCATCGCACTGCCGCGGCCGGCCGCCAGTTCGGCGGCGCAGAGGTCCTCGAACGCCACCAGCCGGCGCTCGGTCAGCCGGTCCGCCTCGGCCCGCAGCAGCTCGACGTGGTCGAGCCCGGCGTACGCGGGTCCCTCCCACAACTCCAGCGCTTCCCGGATCGTCGCGGCCGCGCGCTCGTCGTCGCCTGCCCGCGCCGACGCGCCGGCCTCGTCCAGCAGCGACTCGAAGGTCTCCGCGTCGAGCTCACCAGGCTGCAGCCGGAGCCGGTACGTCGCATGCTCGCAGGCGATCCTGGCCGGGTCACCGAGCAACCGCCGCAGCCGATGGACGTGCACGTGGAGCCGCTGACGTGCGTTCCGCACCGGTTTGTCGCCCCAGAGCGCGTCGATCAGCTCGTCGAACGGCACCGGCGCGTCGGGCCGCGCCAGCAGGCAGCCGAGCAGCACGCGCAAGGTCGGCGCCGTTGGCGACGGCGCCCCGCTGACCCGTAGTTGAATCGGCCCCAGCACAAAGAACCGCACAGGTTCTCCCCCCGACTCCTCGACCGCTGCAGGCATCGACGTGTCTTTGGGCAGGAATGTTAACCAATCAGGGGTTCACTGCGTATCGGCCAGATCACAGTGAGCAACCGGGCGTGACCGGTTTGATCCTTCAAATGGGCGTGCATCGCGGTGCCGGCTGGGTACCGGCGCGGTGGGTTCCGCCACCCGGCAGATCGGAGACGCAGTCAACGCAGCCCAGGAGGTCGTGATGCCAGGGAAGTCGGCGAACGTGAAGAACGAGAAGCAGTACGAGGCGCTCAAGGACAAGGGAATGTCCAAGGAGCGCGCCGCCCGGATCGCCAACGCGCCGAAGTCGAGCGAGCACGGCGGCAAGCAGAGCGGCAAGGGTGCCAGCAGCAAGCAGGGCGGCACCACCGCGCAGAAGAAGGAAGCCGGCAGCAAGGGCGGCAAGGCCGCCGCAAAGAAGAACTGAGGCCTGGGGCCGCCTCACGCCGAGGCGGCCCCGGTCGGTTGGCCGGCGGGTGGTGCGGCGCGACCGCACCTGGTCGGCCCTAGGTCTCCCTGAACAGGTCGACGAAGTTCTTGATGCTGGGCAGCTGGCGGGGGTCGATGGTGTGGCCTCCGGCGAACGACAGGTGGTGGACGTCGGCGGACCTGTGGCGGAGCTGGTCGGTCAGCCGGCTGGTCTGGTCGGCAGTGGCCATCGGGTCGGTGGTGCCGTTGACGATCAGGACTCGCTTGCCGGTGAGGGCCCGGTCCTCGGGTTCGTCGGCGGCGAACGGCACCATGGCGGCCAGCAGTACGGCGCCGGCCAGCGACTCGGGATGGCGCAGGAGCAGCGCGGACGCCATGTTCGCGCCGTTGGAGAAGCCGACGGCCAGCCAGGAACCGGCGGGTACGTCGTACTTGTGCTCGGCGGCCTCCAGGAACGCAGCCAGCTCGTCGGCGCGGAGCCGGAGATCGTCCTCGTCGAAGACCCCCTCGCGCACCCGGCGGAAGAACCTGGCCATCCCCTGCTCCGACACAGTCCCCCGAGGTGACAGCACCGGTGCGTCGGGGGCCAGGTGCTGCCGCAGGACGAGCAGGTCGTGCTCGTCGCCGCCGGTGCCGTGCAGCAACAGCAGCGGTGGTGACGACGTGCCCGGCTGCCAGACGTGCGGGCGCTGCAGCGGGTCCTCGCTCATCGGTCGATCTCGTCCGGCGGCGGTGGCACCCGCAGCGACGGCAACGAGGCCTGGATCTGCTCGCGGTTCGGCTCGAGCCACGGCGGGAGTTTCAGGTGCTGCCCGAGTTCCAGCAGTGGTTCGTCGACGGTGAACCCCGGCTGGTCGGTCGCGATCTCGAGCAGGACCCCGCCCGGTTCGCGGAAGTAGATCGAGGTGAAGTACTGCCGGTCGAGGATCTCGGTGACCTGGACACCGGCCTCGATCAGTTCCATCCGCCACTTCGCCTGGGTCTCGCCGTCGGGTGCCCGGAAGGCAATGTGGTGGACGGTTCCGGCCGCCTGGAGGCCGCGGGACTTCCGGCTGGCCTGGACGTCGACCGCCGTACCCTCGGCTCCCCCGGACATCACGAACCGGGACCCGTCGGCCGTGTCCTGCCCGTGCTGCATGCCCAGCATGCCCGCGAGCATCTCGGCGGTCGGGCCGAGCACCTGCTCGGTCATGGTGACCGAGAATAGGCCGCGGATCGCGTTGTCGTACGAGATGGCGGCCACGCCGTCCCACCCGGACCGGGAGTCGCCGTCGGACGCGACCAGCTCGATCACCAGGCCGTCGGGATCACGCAGCCGCAGGACGTCCTCCTCGGGGCGAGACGTCGGCTCGTCCGCGTCGACACCGAGGCGCTGCAGCCGTTTCTGCCACCAGCCGAGCGACTCCGGCGGGACGCTGAAGGCGGTGGCCGTTGTCAGCCCCGTCCCCTGCCGGCCGTACGGCGCACCCGGCCACGGGAAGAACGTCAGCAGCGTCGACGGGCGGCCGGACGAGTCACCGTAGTACAGGTGATAGGTGTCCGGAGCGTCGAAGTTCACGGTCCGCTTGACCAGGCGCAGCCCCAGCACCGTGGTGTAGAAGTCGACGTTGCGCTGCGGATCCTCCGCAATCGCGGTGACATGGTGCAGTCCGTGTGGTGCGACCGAGGCAACCATCGCTCATCCCCTCCCAGTCCGCGGAGCCGGGACGACGGCCGCCCCTCCTCGACAGTACGACCGGACGCCGCCGGCCACCACGGGCCGCGGCCGGGATCAGAGGACGTAGAAGCCGGTGACCGCCGTCGGGAGGATGCCGGTGACGAGCCAGAGCGACAGCAGCGAACGCCGGAAGATCAGCAGGATGCCGGCCACGGTGAGCAGGCCGATGACACCGGACATCAACCACAGGCCGACGCCCTTGCCGTAGTCGGTGTCCGCGACGCCGATGCTGTAGACGGCCAGGGTGACGGCCGGGACGCTGCCGACGTGGAAGAG
>NZ_SMKR01000012.1 GCF_004348725.1 Kribbella turkmenica | reverse complement strand
TCGATGGTGTGCCGTGGCGGCAGCGTGACGGTGGTGGTGTGCCAGGTGTGGCCGCCGTCGGTCGAGGTCCGGTAGTCGAAGCCGTCGCCGCCGCTTGTAGGTACTAGGTTGTGCACGCTTCCGGCCGAGTCGACCTGGAGCAGTCCGCTGGGTTGAGTGCCGTCGGGGTAGCGGTAGGCCGACCAGCCGTTGCCGTCGTACAGGGCCCACTGCGAGCCTGCGTCGGGCGCGGCCAGCATGTTGCTGGTGCCGAGGGTGGTCATCTTCGAGCCGGTGTTGGGCTGGATCCAGTCATTGGCCGCTTCGGCGCGGGCGGGCAGTGGGCCGGTCAGCGTCTTGCCGGAGGTGATCTGGTCGACGAACTTGCTGCTGACGTCGGTGTAGTTGAGGCCGTCGGTGCTCATCAGCCAGATCTCCTTCGACGGATAGCCGCCCTTGACGAAGGAAACGTAGTCGTAGGTGTTGCCGTCGATGGTGACCGGTCCCGGGACGACGCCGATCCATTCCCGGTCGTAGAAAGGCTGATGCAGGACCATCTCGGTGTAGAGCCACTGGCCGGTGTCGGCCTCGTACTTGTAGGCCTGCAGGTGGTCGCCGGAGTACGGATCCCACTCGACCCCCAGTACGTCGCCGCCGGGCGCGGCGACGATCGCGCCTTCGCCGTTCACCATCGGCGTCAGCGGCTGCACCTGCCGCCAGCTGCGACCCCGGTCATCGCTGTAGGTGATGTGAGTGCCGCCGAAGTCCAGTAGCCGGCCGCCGGGAGTGGTGGTCAGATAGTTCTCGCAGCAGTTCCCGGTGCCCTTCACCACCCGCCATGTCGTCGTGGCGTGGCGGTCGTCACCCGGTGAGTCGGAGCGACCGTAGTCGACAGTGGGATAGCTGCTGATCGACACCGGTCGGTCGGCGACCACGATCCTGGCCGGGATGCCATCCACGGCCGCCGCAGGCGGCGTGATCGCGACCGAAACCAGCACGGCGATTACGCCCAGAGCAGCGGACTGTCCTCGAAGCGAGCGCATGGGTCCTCCCCAGTAGGCGGAAACGGCCCTCCCCGTCCAGGGCGTACGCCACAGGCTATGCCCAACACAACCAGCGAGGACATGCCGCCGGTGTGCCGTCTCCGATCGCCGATCGCCGATCGCGTGACAGGACGGGCTTGTGTCGGTTATGTTCCGGCGCGTACGACGTATTTCGTGACCCTGCGCTTCGGGCGATGGGTCGTCCGCCCGAACGAATGTCGAGAGGTCAAGCCGCTCATGAGTCGTATGAAGTCTGCGTTGCGCTTGACGGTGGCTGGTGCGGTGTCGGCGCTGGTCGCGGTATCCGCCGGTCTGCCGGCGACTGGCGCTGACTCGCCCGGCGTCACCATCGTGTCCGTGGGGGACCGGCAGGTCGTCGCGGGCAAGGTGCCTGGTGCGCTGACCGGCGTCGTGCCTGTCCGCGGTACGGCGTCTCCGTCCGGTGACACAGCGGATCCGGAGCCGGGTAAGCCGTTGGTGGCCGATGCGGGTGACAGCGGTTTCGTCGCGTCCGGGGAACGCGCCGTGTTGCTCGGATCGGCCTACGGCGGAACGGCGCCGTACTCGTTCTCGTGGACGAGCCCGGTGGGGGAGCTCGACGGCGCGAACTCGTCCAGTGTCGAGCTGGACACGACCGATGTGGCCGCCGGTGTGTACGAGGTGACGCTGAAGGTCGTCGACGCCTCCGGCGCGAGTACGACGGACGCCGTACGAGTGGTTGTCTACGAGCCGGCGACGAGCACGCTGCTCGACCAGACCGAGTCGGACACGTCACCGGGCACGGCGGTCACAGGCGAGCACCTCGACTTCCCGTTCGTGGTGCCTCAGGGAACGTCGCGGATCGAGGTGGCTCTCTCGTTCGAGGGTGCCGCCAACGACTACGACCTCGAAGTGCTCGACCCGGGCGGCAAGGAGGCGGCGACGTCCGGCGCGAGTGCCGGCGAATCGGAGAGCGCGTCAGTGACGACGCCGGTCGCCGGGACCTGGACAGCCCGGGCAGTCAAGTTCGCGACTGTTCCGCCGGACGAGGTACACGTCACGGTGACCGCGTCGACGACGGGTGCCGATCCACGACCGCAGGTTTCCACGACAGGGCCGTACGCGTTCGAGACCGGCACGCCGCAGACGCTGTCCGGGTCGCTCGCCGGCGGAACCGCGCCGGTGACGGCTGGGTGGGATCTGGACGGTGACGGCGTTTTCGAGAGTGCTGGGACCAGGGTGGTCGCGAACCTGTCCGACGGCCGTCATCTGGTGACCTTCAAGGCCATGGATGCCGCGGGACTGGAGCGCCGTGAGACGACCAGTGTGCTCGTGGGGCAGGCGGGTCTGGTCGAGGGCGAGGCACCGATCACCGTGGTCGGTGTCGCCGACACGGGCATCAATCCGTATCACCTCGAGTTCTCGGTCGGCACCTACCCGGATCCGGATGTGCTGGCGCGGACGGGGAACTTCACCAAGCACCCCTCGACGTACATTCCGGGTTACCCGGAGAGCGCGCAGGCGCTTCCCGTGACTCTTGGGCAGGGCTACTTCCCGGATGCCGATTCGAAGCTCTGGCAGGCGGCCACCACGCCGATCAAGCAGGGTGAGCTGTACTGGATCCCCGGCACGAAGATCGTCGGTGCGATCGACACCAGTGCGTCGAGCGGTGCGACGTCGGGTGAGGACACCCATCCGATCCTCGATGACAACGGTCATGGCTCCGGATCGGCGTCGGTGTCGGCGGGCAACCGCTATGGCTACTGCCCGACGTGTCTGCTGGTCGTGGTCGAGGGCCTGGACGAGACGGTCGCCGCGAGGCTGCCGTGGGTGGACATCTCGACGAACTCCTTCGGGTACGTCGGTGGTGCACCGGTGGGTCCGATCGTGAACGGCTCGGAGGTGACGAAGGCGGCCGCCGAGCGCGGCCAGACGACTTTGTTCGCTGCAGGCAACGGTGTCGGCAATGCGTTCGACGTGCCGGTGAACACGTGGCACTCCGATCAGACCGGGCCGGACTGGAACATCACCGTCGGTGCACTGCGGCGGGACAACCAGCGCGCGATCGTCGGTGACGGCATCCCTGTCCATGTCTCCGCGTGGGGTGACGGCAACCTGCCGTCGGCGTGCCGCTCCGGTACGGTCGGCCAATGCGCCTTCGGTGGCACGTCGGCCGCGACGCCGTACACCGCCGGGGTCTTCGGCACCGTCCTGACCAAGGTCCGCGCGGCAATCGGCGATCCCGCGGCGGGACAGAAGCCCGGCCAGGTGGTCGCCAAAGGACTGCCGATGGACGACAGCATCTTCCTCGCCGACGGTGCGCTGACGCGCGACGAATTGAGGCAGGCGGTGCTGAAGACGGCGTTCCCGCTGAACCAGGACAACGACCCGTCGGTGTACCCGTATCCGTTGACGGCTTCCTCCGTGGCTGCCACCAATGTCTTGTTCGAGGGTTACGGTGCCGCGACGCCGAACTCCGCGGGCCGGGCGGTCGACGTACTGGTCGGTGCGGCACCGATGCCCGACCGGACCTATGAGGACGAGTTCTTCTCGTACGACCGCGCTGTGCGGGATACGCTGTGGGGCGGGTTCGACCGCGACGGCGACGGCAAGACGGACTCCGACGCGCTGGCCGGCGGGCTCGGACTGGACGCATCGCAACTGACCACGGAAGATGCGGCCCTGTCGACCCTGCGAAAGGTCGCCCAGAGCAAGAACCCCGAGGTGGGCCTGCGGACGCTCGGCTCGAACCCGTTGACCTATTGGCTGCACCGGAAGGTCACCAGGTCCACGGACCCGCTCGACTGTACGGCGGCGAACAACGAGCAGTACATGGACCGCAGCGACACGTCCGGGGACCGAGAGCCCTGCTTCGACAGCCGGGTGACGAGTGTGGTGGCTGCGTTCCGGCCGGTGGCCATCTTCGCCGCCACTGACACGCTTGACGCTCCGTTGCCGGCTGGATCGAAGGTGAACGTCGAGCTGTTCCTGGCCGCCGAGACGCCGAGTGTGGTTCGGCCCACCGGCGTACTGATGGCGACCGATCGTGAGATCGGCAAGGGCGAAGGCCTTCTGCAGCCGGTCACCGCGAGCGGTCCGACGGGTGCTGCGTGTCCGACCCTCGGCGAGGCCTGCTGGACGAAGTACTCCTTCTCGTTCGAGATTACGCGCCCGGCTTTCACTGGTGAGGCGTTGACCTTCCAGCTGCAGTTGCTCGGGGCAAGGTCCTGGGCAATCGGGCACGAAGGCGCACATGCCTCGAAGCTCGCCATCGAACCCGCGCCGCTACCAGCGACCGGCTTCGACTTCGGAACGACGATCACCTCACCGGCCGGTGGCTCCATGGTCTACGACGACCAGAATGTCGTTGCTGGAGGCAGCTACAGCTTCCCGGACCAGGGCGAGGACCCGGCTGGTGCGGGGGACCACCCGGCCACCCGCGTCATCGAGGTCTCCGTGGACGATGCGTCGTTCGCCACGCCGGTGCGAGCCGTACTCGACGAGAACAGCGGCACATGGCGCGCCGACCTGGGCAAGCTACCGGCCGGGGAACACCTCGTGTACTCGCGGGCGCGCATCGACACGACGACCTCCGCTGCGGCGACGAGCCGCTTCACGGTCGAGCCGGCCGCGTCGCCCGAGTGGCAAGTCGTGTCGCGCAACGCCGCGACCGACCCGCAGGCCTGGCGTCCTGCGACCGGGCTGAACGACTGGTCCTTCCAGCTGAACACCACCGACCACGGCAGCGGACCGAAGACGATCGTGGTCCGCCTGACCGAGCACGGCGACGAGATCGCGCGGGACACGGTCCGAGCTACGTTCCGCTGAAAAGGCAGTCCGTATCGGTTGCGGGATGGGGCGCTCGTGGTCTGCCGGTTGACTCGCGGATCACGAGCGTCGGCCGGACCTGCTGGTCGGAGTCGGACTGATTGCTGACGGGACGTCGACCCGAAGTTCGGGGTCCAGCGAGTTGTGGCTTTCGTAGTAGATGCGGGCCGACGATGCGCCGGTCCGCGTCAGCCAGTACAGGGTGACGTCGTCGAGAACCCTGTCTCTGGAGATCGTTTCGAACGGGCTGTCTTCGGTATCCGACCACTCGGCGAACTTGTCAAGGATCCAGGCAAGAAGCCCGACCGGTGAGTCGACGAGCGAGTAGCCGATGGTCTGCGGTCGGGTCGCCTGCTGCTTCGCGTACGCCCCACCCGGGCCCTCAACCCGATCGCCGCCCGCGTCGCCCAGACCGAGTCCCAGGCCATCGACCTGTGGGAACGGGTGCTTGCCCGGGAACTTTGGAGAATTCGCCTCGCCAGTGGGCTCCTTATCCTCTCGACGGTCCTCATCGTCGCAGGCGCTGCGGTCGTGGCCACGAGGCACTGACGGGCGCTTGTGAGCCGGCGGCTCCGAATCCGTTGCCTGTAGTCAGGCTAGCTTTGTGTCAGCCTCCTCGGCAGGTGTCTCGATGACCGAGGCAGATTCCCCAGCCAGCAGCTCAACTCGGGAACCTCCACTCAGTTCGGGCAGGTATCTGTAGATCGTCGAGCGACTGACGCCGAACAGCTTGGCGATTCAGGTGACCGAGTGATCGGGCTCGGCGAGGAGTGTTCGGGCCGAGCGCACCTGGTCAGCGGCCGGTTCTGCCACTCGACCATCCCCTCGACCACCTCGTCGGTGATCGTAGAGATCGTCTGCCGCGACACCTGCGCCCCATACACCTGGGCCAGATGCGCGGAGATCTCACCAGTCGTCAGCCCCTTCGCCCACAACGAGATCACCATCTCATCCACACCGCTCAGATGCTTCTGCCGCAACGCCGGCGATCCTCGGCTCGAAACTGCCGTCGCGGTCGCGCGGCACATCGATGTCCACCTCGCCGATATCGGTCAGAACCATCTTGGACCGCACCCCGTTGCGGGAATTACCCGTAGCCCGGCCGGCCGGATCATGCTTGTCATAGCCCAGGTGATCGGTGATCTCGCCCTCCAGCGCGGACTCCAGCACCGAACTTCTTACAGTCCCTCAATCGGATGGAGGTGGACCGACCCATGCACGGGCAATATGACGCCGCGATGCTGATGGCCATCAGGCAGGTGAAGTCGGACGTGGACAGCGCCAAGCCTAAATGCGCGCGTCGTTCCCGAGGTGAAGCGGTCTCGCCGGAGGCGGCACGCGACGGGCATCCGATCGGCGCTGGCCCGGGCGCTGGATCGCGCAGCGCGGGCCGTGGAACCAACCGCATACCGCACACTGCCCTGAACGTGAGGCGATTCGGTTGTGGTCGGGGTGAACGGCCGGTTCGGAGTTCATGCGTCGTCGACGAGCTGAGGGCGGTGGTGGTGCTGCGGGTTGGCCGTTTCATACGCCGCGGCGAGGGCCATCAGGAAGTTGTCGGACCCGTCGGGGCCGACCAACTGGAGGCCCACCGGGAGGCCTTCGGCGTCGAAGCCGGCGGGTACCGACATCGCGGGCAGCCCCGTGGCGGAGATCAGTGTGGCGGCCCGCATCCAGTCGAGGTAGTTCTCCATTGGCTGACCGGCAATCTCTACCGGGTACTCCAATCCGGCGTCGAACGGTGCGACCTGGACCGCAGGCGCGACCAGTACGTCGTACTCTTCGAAGAACGCCGAGGTGGAACGGAAGAGACGGGTCCGGGCACGGACGGCCGAGCGCAGGTCGCCGGAGGTGAGCTCGACGCCCTTGCGCAGGTTCCACTGCAGAGCGGGTTTGATCTCATCCCGGTGGTACTCGTAGAGCTGCCCGTAGCTCGCCGCGAAGTCGAAGGCCCGAGTGGTCTGGAACACCTCGTCGGCGTCCCGCAGGTCGGGGCAGGCGTGCTCGACCACCGCTCCGAGGTCGGAGAGCAGGCTGATCTGCGCGTCGATCACCTTGAGCACGCCTGGCTCGACCGGCACTCCTAGACCGAAGTCCCTGCTGTATCCGATGCGAAGTCCGGTCAGGTCGCCGTTCGCGACTGACTGCGGAACCGCAAGCGGAGCCGCTGGATGGATCCCCGAGGCGGGATGTGGCCCGGCCAGAACAGACATCATCAGCTGCAAGTCGGCGACCGTGCGCGCGATCGCTCCCTTCCGGGAGATCCAGGCCCACGGGTCCGCGCTGCCGAGCGGCACCTGTCCCGCCGAGGGGCGCAGCCCGACCAGGTTGCAGAACGAGGACGGCGTGCGGATGGAACCGCCCATGTCGCTGGCATCACCGGCCGGCTGGATGCCGGCCGCGACCGCCGCGGCGACGCCACCGCTGGAACCTCCGGCGCTCCGGGTCGGGTTGTACGGGTTCGTGGTCGTCCCGAACAGGGGGTTGAAGGTGTGCGACCCGGCACCCAACTCGGGCACGTTGGACTTGCCGGTGGTCACCACCCCGGCATCCTTGAGGCGAGCGACAACGGGTGCATCGCTCGTTGGCGTCCGGTCTGCGAAGACTGGGCAGCCAGAGGTCGTGCGAAGGCCCGCGGTGTCGTGGGTGTCCTTATGGGTCATCGGTACGCCGTGCAGGGGTGGGAGCAGTTCGCCTGAGGTCGCCCGGGCGTCGGCCGCGGCCGCAGCCCGCGCCGCCCCTTCGGCGTCGATGGTGCAGATCGCGTTGATGATCGGGTTGACCTGCTCGATCCGCGCGAAGTGCGCCTGCAGCGCCTCGGTGGCGGAGAGCCGCCGCTCGCGGAGGTGCCGGGTGAGCTCGACCAGGCTGAGTTGGCAGATGTCGGAGGTCGTCATGCCCACATCGTGAAGAATCGTGCAGCGCTCGCCAATGGTGGTCCCGCTCCAGGCCGCCGGTCGGCGATATCCGCCGTACTCGCGGCCGATTCCGCCACAACGGCACTTTCCCGGCCGCTTTGTGTCGCCGGCCACAGGAGGTTGACTAACGTCCGGCCATCCCTCAGAGCACGGGAGGCCTCATGGCAACCAACACCCCCGACGTATCCGCGTTCAAGGAGATGTCGCCCATCATGCGCCGGCTCTTCGGGCTCCTGGCCGGCATCGAGCGGCTCGGCAACCGGCTTCCGCATCCCTTCTGGCTGTTCTGGATCCTGAGTGGTGTGCTCGCCGTGGTCAGTGCGATCTTGGCACACCAGCACGTCTCGGTCCGGCTCCCCGGCACCGGCAAGACGGCGAGCGTGACGAACCTGCTCTCGATGGACGGCCTGGCGTTCGCGTTGGGCTCGGCGCTCGACAACTTCGCGGGCTTCCCAGCGCTGCCGGTGGTGGTGACCGCTTTGATGGGTGTCGCGGTCGCCGAGAAGAGCGGCCTGACCGAGGCCGCGCTGCGCGGCACGATCGTCAAGCTCCCGCCGAAATGGGTCACCTTCGCCGTGGCGTTCGCTGGCACCGTCTCCCATGCCGCCTTCGACGCAGCCTTCGTGATCCTGATCCCGATGGCCGCCCTGGCGTTCAAGGCGGTCGGGCGGAGCCCGGTGATCGGCATCGTGACGGCGTACGTCGCGGTGTCGGCGGGCTACAACGCGAGCCCTCTGGTCACCCCGTCCGATGCGATCCTCGCATCGATCTCGACCAGCGCGGCTCGAGTGGTCGACCCCGGCTACGTCGTCACCCCACTGGCGAGCTACTACTGGAACGCCGCCTCGTCACTGCTCGTCGCTCTCGTGGTCACCGTCATGATCGAGCTGGTCCTCGGCCGGCGCCCGGAATCCGGTGCCGACGACCAGGACGCCGAACCCGTGGACCTCTCGCTTTCCGGGGTCGAGCGCCGCGGTCTGTGGCTGGCTGGGATCACTGGGCTGCTGGTGATCGGAGCCGCCGTCGCGGTCACTTTGCCCGCGGGGTCGCCGTTGCGGGGCGAGGACGGCTCCATCGTCCGGTCGACACTGGTGCTCAACATCGCCGTGATGGTCGCAGTGATCTTCGCATCGATGGGGGTCGTCTACGGCCGCGTCACCGGCTCCGTCCGGAAGCTCGGCGAGGTGCCCGGCCTGATGGCCGAGGGCGTCAAGCTGATCGCTCCGGTCGTGGTGTTGTTCTTCTCGATCTCGCAGTTCCTCGCATACTTCTCCTGGACCAAGATCGGCTCGGTCGTCGCGGTCGACGGCGCCGCGCTCCTGAAGCAGCTGGACGCCCCCACGCTCGTTTTCCTGATCGCGCTGGTCGGGCTGGTCAGCGTCATGAATGTGCTGGTCACCAGCGGTTCGGCGATGTGGTCGCTGATCGCGCCGATCGTGGTGCCGATGCTGATGTACGTCGATGTGTCGCCCGAGGTGGCCCAGACGGTGTTCCGGATCGGCGACTCGTGTACCAACGCGGTCACCCCGATGAGCGCCTACTTCGTGCTGGCACTGGGCTACATGCAGCGGTATCGCCGTAGCGCCGGGATCGGCACTCTGGCGTCGTACACGCTGCCGATCGCCTTGGTGATGCTGGTCGCCTGGACCGCGTTCTTCGCCATCTGGTATCTCCTCGGCCTCCATCTAGGGCCCGGCGTTCCCGTGCGGTGAATCACTCCAAGGTGCCTTGACAGGCTGCCATATCCGACGTGCAATATTTCGCATGCCGGTTCCTGAGAGTCGTGGACTCGTCGCGAGATCGCTGCTGCGCGATGACGCCTATACGGCGCTGCGTAACGCGATCATCGACGGAACGCTCACGCCGGGGGAGCGGCTCAATGACGCCGAACTCGGCCAGTGGCTCGGGGTCAGCCGCACCCCCATCCGTGAGGCGATCGGCCGGCTGGAGCGATCCGGTCTGGTGCAGACGAAACCGGGGCGCTACACGATCGTCAGCCCCATCGATGTGCGCGAGATCCGGTCGGCACAGTCGGTGGCGGCGGCGCTGCACGAACTGGCGGTCCGGGAAGCCATCCCGAACCTCTCGGACGCCGACATCCGTGCGATGCGCGAGGCCAATGATCGCTTCACCAGCGCAATGGACGCGCGGGACGCGGACGCTGCCCTCCAGGCCGACGACGACTTCCACTCGGTCGCGGTCGCGGCGAGCGCCAACCCGGTGATCGCCACGGTGCTCGAGCAGGTGACCGCGGTGCTCCGCCGGCTGGAGAGGTTGCGGTTCTCGAGCCTCGACGGCCGGGGATCAATTGCCCTCCACAACCAGATCATCCATCTCTGCGAGGCCGGCGATGCCGACGCTGCCGCCCGTGCGGCCCGGCAGAACTGGCAGACCCTGCTCGCGCTGGTCGACGTCGCTGCCGACATCGACCCGCACACCCAGGCCGGCTGACCGGCCGACCCGTAGGCCGGCGAACCAGAGCGGCCCGTCCTCTGAGGAGAAACATGGCCATCACCGACTTCGAGCGCTTCCCGCTGACCTTCGGCCCGAGCCCGGTGCACCGGCTCGACCGGCTCACCGCCCACCTGGGCGGCGCCCAGCTGTGGGCCAAGCGGGAGGACTGCAACTCCGGGCTTGCCTTCGGTGGCAACAAGACCCGCAAGCTGGAGTACATCGTGCCCGACGTACTCGCGTCCGGGGCTGACACCCTTGTGTCGATCGGCGGCTACCAGTCGAACCACACCCGCCAGGTGGCGGCGGTCGGTGCGAAGCTCGGCCTCAAGGTCCGTCTCGTGCAGGAGCGCTGGGTCGACTGGGACGACCCCGGGAACGACAAGGTCGGCAACGTTCTGCTGTCGCGGATCATGGGTGCCGACACACGGCTGGACCCGGCGGGTTTCGACATCGGCATCCGGCAGTCGTGGCAGGACGCTCTGGACGAGGTCGAGGCGAACGGAGGCAAGCCGTACCCGATCCCGGCAGGCGCCTCGGAGCACCCGCTCGGTGGGCTCGGCTTCGCCAACTGGGCGTACGAGGTGGCGGAGCAGGAGCGGGAGTTGGGCGTCTTCTTCGACACGATCGTCGTCTGCACGGTCACCGGCTCGACCCATGCCGGCATGATCGCCGGCTTCGCGGCGCTCGAAGCCGCCGGCGGCCGCCCGCGCCGCGTGCTCGGCATCGACGCCTCGGCGAAGATCGAGCAGACCCGCGAACAGGTCGGCCGGATCGCCCGCGCCACCGCACAGCTGATCGGTCTGGAGCGTGAGCTCCGCGAGGACGAGATCACGGTGCTCGAGGGTTGGGCCGGCGACCTGTACGGCGTTCCGGTGGAGTCGACCATCGAGGCGATCCGGCTCGCCGGTGGACTCGAGGGGATGATCACCGACCCCGTCTACGAGGGCAAGTCCATGGCCGGCCTGATCGATCTGGTCAGCAGTGGTGAGATCAGCAAGGACTCCACAGTGCTGTATGCACACCTGGGCGGCCAGCCCGCGTTGAATGCCTATGCCGGTGCGTTCTCGTGAGTACGGCGACCGCCCCGGACCTGAAAACCCTGCGTCGGATCGCAACCAGGGTGCTGTGGCTCTCGACCGCGATCGTCGACGCCGCCAACGCCGGCCGGCCGAACGAGACTGGCGTCAAGGTCGGCGGTCACCAGGCATCGAGCGCGTCGATGGTGGACATCATGGTGTCCTTGTGGTTCTCCGAGCTCGACCACACCGACCGGGTGTCGGTGAAGCCGCACGCGTCGCCGGTGCTGCACGCCATCAACTACCTGCTGGGCGACCTCGACCAGGCATACCTCCCACGCCTGCGGGAACTGGGAGGCTTGCAGAGCTATCCCAGCCGGCTCAAGGATCCCGACACCGTGGATTTCTCCACCGGTTCGGTCGGCATCGGCGCGACCGCGCCGCTGTGGGCGGCGATGGCTCATCGGTACGTGCGCTCGCATTTCGCGAGCACGGAGCAGGCCGGACGGTTCATCAGCCTGCTCGGTGACGCCGAACTCGACGAGGGGGCGATCTGGGAGGCGGTGGCCGAACCCAGCGCGGCCCGCCTCGGCGAGCTGCTGTGGATCGTCGACCTGAACCGGCAGTCGCTGGACCGGGTGGTGCCGGATGTGCAGATCCACCGGCTGCAAAGGATGTTCGAGGCCGCCGGCTGGCAGGTCATCACGCTGAAGTGGGGCCGCGGCATCTCCACGCTGTTCGAGCAGGATGGGGGCGAGGCTCTCCGCCGACGGCTGGAACTGATGCCCAACGAGGAGTATCAGCGCATCCTGCGAGCCGACGTACGCGATGTGGCCGAGCGATTGATCGGCGACGTACAGGATCCCGCGTTGGTGAACCTGGTGCGCTCGATCCCGGCGGCTGAGCTGACGAACGCCGTACGTGACCTCGGCGGTCACGACATCGGCTTGCTGCTCGACACCTACGGCGCTGTGGCCACCGATCGGCCCACCGTGATCTTCGCCTACACCATCAAGGGCCGCGGGCTGCCCACAGAGGGCCATCCGAACAACCACTCGGCCCTGCTGACAGCTCAGCAGATGGCAGCGCTGGCGGAGTTTTGCGGGACCGATCCGGCGTACCCATGGCGGGTGTTCGCACCCGACGATGTAGCCGCAGAGCTGTGCCGGCAACGCGGTGAGACCTTGGCGCGTCGTCGAGTGATCCCCGGCCCGGACCTCGACGTACCGCGGACCCTGGGTCATGCGCATCGGTCGACCGTGTCGACGCAGGCCGCCTTCGGCCGGTTTCTCACCGACCTGCACCGGGCCGCGCCCGGTGTCGCGGCGCGTGTGGTCACCACCAGCCCTGATGTGGCGTCCTCCACCAACGTGGGCGGCTGGATCAACAAGACCGGCGTGTGGTCGGTAGCGGATCGACACGATTGGTTCGCCGACGACCGCGAGCGCCTGTTGCGCTGGTCGGAGGTGACCAGCGGGCAGCACATCGAGCTGGGCATCGCCGAGGTCAACCTGGTGGGCCTGCTCGGCGAGCTCGGTGCCACCTGGAGCAGATGGGGCGAACGGCTGATCCCGATCGCGACGATCTACGACCCGTTCGTGTCCCGGGCGCTGGAGCCCTGGTCCTACAGCATCTACGCCGGTGGGCAGTCCATCCTTGTCGGCACACCGTCCGGCGTCACGCTCGCTTCCGAAGGCGGCGCCCATCAGTCCATCTCCACCCCGTCGATCGGTCTGGAGCAACCGGGGTGTGTGGCATGGGAGCCGGCCTTCGCCCAGGACCTGGAGTGGTGTCTGCTGGAGGCGATTCGCCAGATCGGCGTACCTGGTGGAACCTCGGCGTACTTCCGGCTCACCACGCGCCCGCTCGACCAGTTGGCTGCGCGGGTCCCGGAGGATCCGGGGCTCAAGGAGCGTCGGCGCCGGCATGCGGTCGCGGGCGGTTACCGGCTCACCGAACATGACCCTGCTGAGGAGCAAGTGATCCTGGTCGGCGTCGGCGCGGTGATGCCTGAGGTGCTGGCGGCGGCAGAGGTCCTCAACAGCAAGGGAATCCTCGCGGGGGTGGTCTGCCTGACCAGCCCCGACCTGGTGTACCGCTCCTTCTCTTCGCGCGGGGACCTGGCCGGACACGATGGCACCGACATCGCCAACGTGCTGTTCCCGCCCGGAAGACACTCCGCTCTTGTCACCGTCCTGGACGGTCATCCGCACACCCTCGCGTTCCTGGCCGGGCCTCGCGGTGATCCGATTCGCTGCCTGGGCGTCCGGGACTTCGGGCAGTCCAGCAGCCTGCCGGACGCCTACCGGCTGCACGGCCTCGACACCGCGGCCATTGTGGACGCCGCGCTGTCGGTGCTCGGCCGATGACACCGGAGCAGGCGCCAACGCTGGATGATCTCGACCGCAGGATCGTCGCGGCGCTTCAGGTGGATGGCCGCGCGCCGTGGAGTCGGATCGCCGATGTGCTGGGCGAGTCGGAGCGTACGGTCATGCGGCGCGGTGCCGAATTGATCGCCAGGAACGTCGTACGCATCTCCGCGCTTTTCGGGCCCAACGCGGCCGTGCTGGTGCGAGCAGAGTGTGCGATCGGGGCGGTGCGCACCACGGCGACCGCCCTCGCACAGCGGTCCGACAGTGTGTTCGCCTACGCGCTCACCGGGACGATCGAGTGCGTGGCTGAGATTCGGGTCAGCACAGCTGACCTGCCGGCCTTGGTTCTCGATGAACTGCCGGCAACCGTCGGGCTGGTACGGGCGCAGGCCGATCCGATCCTGCGGGTACTGCGTTCGGTCCGGCAGTGGCGTCCGCCCATCTTGAATCCCGCGCAGATCGCCGCGCTCGAGACCCCGCCGCACGGTGTGCAGCAGCCGAACACCGACGACCCGCCACTACTCTCACCGACCGACCGCGCGATCGTCCGGGTGCTCGCCGAAGACGGACGTGCCAGCCTGACCACGATCGCGCTTCGGGCCGGGATCAGTGAGTCCACGGCCAGGCGTCGCCTGGAATGGCTGCAGAACAACGGTCACCTGTGGTCAAGGGCGGTGGTCGAGCCGAGGTATCTGGGCTACCCGGTCGAGGCGATCTTGTGGATCAGGGTGCTGCCGGGCCGCCTGGAATCCTTCACCGCCCGGTTGGTCGCCGATCCGCACGTCCGCGAGGCGATCGCGATCGCCGGCGAGTTCGATCTCGCCGTGAATGTCGCGGTCCCGGATCAGGCCTCCCTGTACGGGCTGGTGGCCGGCTCCTGGCGAAGCCAGGTGCAGAGTGTGCAGGTCTCGGTCGTGCTGCAAGCGATGAAGCGGTCCGGCGTGCGCGTCCCCCTCGGCGCGCGGGATCTCTGACCCGGGTTCGAATCCCGCACCCCTTCGCGAACGCCCAGCTCAGAACACAGTCGACCTGCGCACGAACTTCGGTGCCAGGGTCAGCGATGGCGGGTGTCCAGATATCTGCGCGAGGAGGTAGATGATTCAGGAACTGGGCGACATGACGACCGCTCTGGAGCAAGCCGACGCGAATGACATGGCTGCTCTGTACAAAACGCTTGGGCTACGAGTTACAACCACGAAACCAGATCGCCTGAAGGCTGCATCAGCCCCGCTGTGCGTGGCTTTTAGCGTTGGTGTCCGAGGAGGAACACGCACCTTAACCACACGCCTGGCGCTCAACGGCTGAAACGGGCTGAAGGGCGCACCTAGGTGCCGCGCAGGCACTGATAGACGGTCGAGCCTCATGAGCTCCTCGCGGCTCGGTGGCGAGCGGGTGAGGGTCCCTCGGCCACAAGTCTTGTCAATCCGGCCGCGAGCATGGGGGATGGGTCGAGAGTATTTGAACTCGCCGGCACCGTGGACTGTCAGTTCGATCAGTGCCGAGCTTCCGGGCACCCTGTCGTCATGATGACGCCATTTGCGTAGTCTGTTGCGCTGCCCATTGGGCGGCTGCGTCGGCGACCGGGATCGTCGGATCCACCAGCCACGCGGCCTCTAGGCCGTAGCAGTACGCGATGATCTCCATTGCTTTGAGCCGCGGGTCGATGTCGTCGCGTATCTCGCCGCGTTGCTGTGCTGAGCGCAGGGTCGCTGTCACTCGGTCGATCGTCGTCCGGTAGCCCTCGACCAGGCGCGGGTGGAGGTCGGTGTCGGGGCTGACGTTCTCCCCGAGCACGACAGTGTTCATGCCGAGCAGGCTGTACACCTTGTCGTCGTGCTGGCTCGGCCAGCTGGCCATGTGCCTGGCGACGATGTCTACGATCTTGATGCCGGGGTCGGGCCCGTCGCCCCACAGCCACTCCTCGGAAAAGGCCAGGTGGCGATCCAGAACGGCGTTGAGCAGGGCCTCCTTGCTGCGGAAGTGATACAGCAAGCCGGTCTGGGACACACCCGCCTCGGCCGCGATGTCGGCGAGGCTCGTGCCACGCGCGCCGTTCCGGGCGATGAATCGTACGGCGACGTCGACGATGCGCTCCCGCGTCTCGAGGCCCTTGGCGGAGGTCTTGGGCTGCTGGGCAGCGGGCACAGTCGATCTCCTCGCATTGGTCGGGACGGTCGTGGCCAAGCATAGACAACTGACTGAGTAGTCGGTAGTTTTGGAAAACAGACTGAGTACTCAGTCTGGAATCGATGAGCGGGAAGGCCGATTCAATGAGTGCAGCTTTCCGGCGGGAACACCCGGTCGTTCGCCATGAGGGCGCTCCGCCGAGCCCGCACGAGCAGGTTCAGGCATTCCTGGACAGCGCCGAATCGTCGCCCGACCCGTGGAGCGCCGACATCGAGATAGTGCGCGCGGACGCATGCGCGAAGGTCTTGGCAGTGACCGGCGAGCCCTTGTCGGTGGCCTCCGTCGAGTCGGTCGACGCGGACGGCGTACCGAGCCGGCTCTACCGGACGACCGGCGCGGAACGGGAGGTGCTGGTCTGGGCGCACGGCGGCGGCTGGATCCATGGCGACCTCGACACCGCCGACGGTGTCGCCCGCGCGTTGGCGAACCGGGCCGCCTGCGCGGTTTTGTCGATCGACTATCGGCTCGCGCCCGAATATCCCTTCCCGGCCGGCTTCGACGACGTGTGGACCGCTGTCACGTGGGCATCGCGCAGGTTCGACGGCGTGGCCGTCGGTGGCGACAGTTCGGGCGGCAATCTCGCCGCGGCAGCGGCACTCAAGGCGCGCGATGAGGGCGTCCGGCTAGCGTCCCAACTGCTCGTCTACCCTGCGCTCGACAGCGTCGAGGACACCGATTACAAGGTCGCGTTCCGGAGACGGTACGCGGACTTCGCGGGCCGGCCGGGGTTCGGCTCCAACAGCTACCGACGGCTGAAACACATCTGGGAGACCTATGTGCCCGACCCAGTCGTTCGCAAGACGTCGTACGCGTCCCCGCTCCATGCCGAGTCCGTGTACGGGGTCGCGCCCGCGACGATCATCACTGCCGAACACGACTTCCTCCGAGGTGAGGCCGAGGACTACGCCCAGCGCTTGGGGACGGCCGGTGTACCGGTCGAGCTGTTCGACTACGCGGGCCAGATCCACGGCTTCTTCGAGATGTTCACCGTCATGACCGACGCGCATCACGCCGTCGGTGTGGCCGGCACCGCCGTGCGCCTCGCCTTTCAGTCCAGTCACGCCAACGAGCCTTCGAGGGAGATGTCGTGCGATCGCTGACGCAGTACCGCAGAATCGTCCAGGTGGCCGCGGTCGCCGTACTGCTGCTCCTCAACGCCTGTGCACCCGGCGGGAACTCCGACGCCGGCCCGGCGCCGTCCAAGCCGGTGTCCACCGGCGTCGGCAGTGAGCCCGTCACGCTGAAGCTGCTCGTCAACAGCGGCGTCGACGTCCCGTTCTACACCGCACTCGGCGAGCTGTTCCACGCCAAGTACGACAACGTCACGGTCAAGGTGGAGAACCAGGATTACGCCACCCTGACCACGACCATCGCGCGCATTCTTGCCGGGAGCAACGTGCCTGACCTGGTCCGCGTCTCGCAGTTGGGCAACCTGATCGAGGACCGCCTGCTGACCAGCCTGGACCCCTATGCCAAAACGTACGGGTGGGACCAGTGGCCGCAGTCGCAGTTCGCTTCCACCCGCGTCGGTCCGGACGGCAAGCAGCGTGGGACAGGCGCGCTCTACGCCGCCGGCGCCGGGTTCGGCCTGACCGGGGTGTACTACAACAAGGCTCTCGCGCAGCGGATCGGGATGACGCGACCACCGGCGACCGTCGCCGAGTTCGGGCAACTGCTCGCCAAGGCGAAGGACGCCGGCTTGCAGCCGATCATGATCAACGGCAAGGACGGCGGCAGCGTCTATCCACTGCAGAACCTGGTGATGTCCTCCGCCGGCGACGCGCAGGCCGTCCAGGACTGGAACTACGCCAAGCCCGGCGCGAGTATCGACAATCCGGCAACGGTGAAGGCCGCCACGACGCTGCAACGCTGGGGACAAGACGGGTACTTGCCGGCCGACGTGAACGACATCGACCAGACCCGGGCGCCGGCCGAATTCGTCAAGGGCAACGGTGTGTTCTTCCCGAGCGGGAACTGGCAGGCGCCTGGACTCGACAAGGCCGGGGCCGGCGAGTTCGGGTTCTTCCTCTTCCCGCCCGGCGAGGCCGGTGGCCCGTCGTACGCGATGACAGCCGCGGCCAACCTGGGTATCCCGGCGAAGTCGCCCAACGCAGATGTCGCGGCCGCGTTCCTGGACTTCGTGCAGACGAACCAGCAGGCGCGGCAGGCCACGGTGACCCTCGGCGGCCTCGTCCCTGCGGGTCCGTCGAACGCGTCCGCGCCGACCGCGCCCCAGGGGTCGGCGGTCGCGGCCACAGTCAGCGCGTTCCAGGAGTTGCTGACGAGCAACGGGCTGGTCGGGTTCATGGCTGATGCCACGGCGTCGATCCACGTCAACAGCCTCATCCCGCAAACGCAGCTGCTGCTGGCCGGCAAGACGACGCCCGAGGCGTACGCGGCCAAGGTGCAGTCCGACTACGAGCGCGACCTCGGGCAATGATTCCGGCGAACCGAACCGGAGGTGATGCCGTGCGGAGCATCTCGAGCCCGCCGGTGATGCGGCAGGCTTCGTCCATGACGGGCCCGTCTGGCGCGCCGGCCGCAACGCAACCCGCCGTACCGCGCCCAATCCCACCGCGGACCCGGCACTGGAGTGCGCTCCTCTGGATCGCGCCGGCGTTCGGCATGTACGCCGTGTTCGTGCTGTATCCGATGCTGCAGTCCGTTCAGTACTCGTTCTACGACTGGGACGGCATCGGCCCGGCGACCCCGGCCGGGCTGGACAACTGGAAGGCGATCTTCACCCAGCCGGAGCTGCTGCACTCCGTGGAGCACGCATTCATCCTCATCATCTTCTACACGATCCTGCCGGTGGGCCTCGGGCTCATCGCCGCTTCATTCATCCGCGAACTCCGGCCTGGCGCGTTCAGCACGACCGCCCGGGTAGTGCTGTTCGTCCCGCAGGTGCTGCCCCTGGTCGCGGCCGGCATCGCCTGGACCTGGATGTACTCCTCCGACGGGCTGGTCAACCAGGTCCTGCGCGCGGTCGGCCTCGACAGGCACGCCCGGGCGTGGCTCGGTGACTTCACCTTCGCCTTGCCCGCGGTCGGCGTGATCGGAGTCTGGGTGATGCTCGGCTTCTGCACGGTGTTGCTGCTCGCGGGCATCGGCAAGATCGATCCGGCACTCTACGAGGCCGCTCGACTGGACGGCGCCGGGCGGATCAGCGAGTTCTTCGCCGTGACACTGCCCGGGCTGCGGCGGGAGCTCGTCGTGTGTACGACGTTCACGATGATCGCGGCGCTGGCGAGCTTCGACGTCGTCCAGATCGCGACACAGGGCGGCCCCGGCTACCAGACGATGGTTCCCGGCGTGGAGATCTACCGGCTTACGTTCCTGCAGCAGCACGTCGGCCAGGCCTCGGCGCTCGCGGTGTTCCTGGCCGCACTTGTGCTGCTGATCATCTGGCCGATCCAGCGTCTCGGGAGGGAGAAATGACGACGTCCGGGATCACCCACCGGGTCACGCGCACCGCGATCCTGCTGGCACTGATGCTGTTCGCGGTCGTGCCGCTGCTGAGTATGTTCACCACGGCGCTAGCGGAACCGGGCAGCACGCCCCAGGGACTCAGCTGGCCGAGCGACCCGCACTGGCACAACTTCGTCGACGCGTGGAGCGCGGCGAACTTCGTCGCCTTGTTTCGCTCGAGCACCATCATCGTGCTGGGTGTCGTCCCGGCCACGGTCGCCATGGCCACCGCCGCGGGCTACGCCCTCGCCCAGCTGAACGTGCCGTTCGGCAAGGCGATCTACGGCCTTCTGCTCGTCGGGCTCACCCTGCCATTCGAGGCGCTCATCACCCCGCTGTACTACGACCTCCAGAGCATGGGCCTGCTCGGAACGCGGCTGGCGATCATCCTGCCGCTCATCGGACTGCTCATGCCCTTCGGTGTCTTCTGGATGCGCGCGCACTTCCTCGGCGCCGAACCGGCGCTCACCGAAGCCGCGAAGGTCGACGGCGCCAACACCTGGCAGACGTTCCGCCGCATCCACCTGCCACTCGCCACCTCCGCATGGTCCGCGCTGGCGGTGCTGTTCTTCCTCGCCAGCTGGAACCAGTACCTGCTGCCCCTCGTCCTCGTCGACGACCCGACGAAGCGAACCGTGGCCGGCGGCCTGGGCGCCTTCCAAGGCCAGTACGGCACCGACATCGTGCTGCT
Organism: Kribbella turkmenica; assembly: GCF_004348725.1. Taxonomy (GTDB): domain Bacteria; phylum Actinomycetota; class Actinomycetes; order Propionibacteriales; family Kribbellaceae; genus Kribbella; species Kribbella turkmenica. Next base: position 47,139 of record NZ_SMKR01000012.1, on the reverse strand, counting down.
GTGCGCCGGATCCCTGCTCATCATCCTGCCCTCGCTGGTGATCTTCCTGATCTTCCAGCGCAACTTCCTCAAGGCGTTGATGCAAGGAGCCGTGAAGTGACGACACCCGCACTCCACCGAGAGGATCGGGTAGCCCGCCACAGCGTCCTCGTCGGGCCGGCGACCTCACAGCTCAAGGAAACCGAAGTGGATCCGCCCGGGCCAGGCGAAGTACTGATCCAGGTGATCGCGAACGGCCTGTGCGCCAGCGAGCTGCCGACGTGGACGCGCGGCCCGGTCGAGGGCGTCCCGAGAACCCTCGGGCACGAGCCGGTCGGCCGCGTTCTCGAGGTCGGCGGCGGTGTCGGCCCAATCGCGATCGGCAACCTCGTCACCGGCCGGTGGACCGCCTCGTTCACCGAACTGATCGTCGTGCCGGCCGAGTACGCCGTCGTCGTACCGCCCGGACTCGGCTACGAGGCCGGCATCGGCGAGCCACTCGGTTGCGTCGTCGAGGCTCTGCGCCGAGCTCGGGTCGACACCGGCGATCGCGTCGCCGTGGTCGGAGCCGGTTTCATGGGGCTGTGCCTGCTCCAACTCCTCGCGACCAGTCCCATCGGCGAGCTCGTCGCGATCGACGTGCGAGCGGACGCCAAGTGCGCCGCACTGGCGTACGGCGCCTCCTCCGCGCGCGACCCCGAGGACATGGATCAGATGACCGACGCGTTCGACGTCGTCTTCGAGGTGAGCGGCACCCAGGGCGGCCTTGACCTGGCCACCGCGCTCACGCGATCAGGCGGCACACTCGACATCGTCGGCTACCACCAGGGCACACGCACGGTCGACCTGCAGGCCTGGAACTGGAAGGCCCTCGACGTCGTCAACGGACACGTCCGCGACCAGCGGCAGCTCACCGACAGCATCCGGCGTGGCCTCGACATCGCCGCCGGCGGCCGCATCGACTACGCGTCACTGTTCACCCACCGCTACCCGCTGAGCGACATCGACCAGGCTTACGCGGACCTACGCGCCAAGCCCGATGGCTTCGTCAAGGCGCTCATCGTGATGAACGAGCAATGACCCCGGCAAGGCACAGAAACGAGGGCTACCGGTTCGACTCGTACATCATCGCTGGCATGGCGTGGGCCACCGTCTGGCCGAGGTGGGTCGACGACTCCGATCGATCGAAACAGGTCTGTTCATGACGCCAGGCGTGATTGTTTCGCCGCCAGTTGGCGACGTAACGGCTGCCGACCTCACCTACCGGAAGCAGATCAGCAGCCGGACACTGCTCGCTGCGGTGCTCGGCGAACCTGGCCAGCATTCAACAACGATGCGCTGGAAGGTCTCCACTACGAAAGTCATGCGGTACCTGTACTGTTCGGACCCCAGGCGACATCGATGCCGTGGCGACAGGTGGCGATTTCGCTCAACTGGTCGAGGTCGCGCAGCGTTAGCGATTGCGTTGACCAGTCCCTCGGAGACGCGGTATTGGGATCGATAGGCCCGTCCACGTTCCCGGTCTCAAGCTCCAGGTGGGTTCCACCCTCGAGTGGACCGCTACCTTCGCGAAGCCCGGACCAGACGCCTCACAGGCCAGTGCGCAGTCTCGCCTGGGCCTGGCAATCTATGACCGTGGCGAGGAACGACAGGTCCCCGGGGGTGCCCTCGAGATTGTGCACGAGGTCGACGGCAAGAATTACCACCTCAAGACCGTCACCACCGCATCGATCTCCCATGGCGCCACCGATCAGCATCCCACCCCGGCCGATCGTCGCTTCTTCGTGCGGCTCGGTGGAGCCAAGGTTCGCCCCGGCGCCAAGATTCGTCTGGCGGAACTCGGCCGTATTCCGGACCAGTGTCTGACACGATTTCACCGGAACACGGACATGGGCAACATCGAGCCGTCCGACCAGGCTGCAAGACCCCGCCTGGCAGGCACAGCAATACTGCGGGTCCAGGTCCGCCAGCCAACATCGGGCACCGTGTTCCTCGCGTTGTACGAAGCCGACGAATGACGTGTCGGCCCGATCAAACAGACCATGGCCCAGCAAACGAGGCGCACCCGTACACCGACACAGGGATGCAGATACGCATGTCAACGGAGGTTGAGCGCGGAAAGGCACGGAACTCGTTCGCACACCAGAAGATCCAAGCACCGGAAGACTTGGGAGAGTACGTCGGACCAAGCATTCACCCGTGTGAGTCGTTGCAGTGGTTTTGTCGTGGCGTGCATGCATCCCGGAGCTCGCCGGCCGGATCGACGGTGTCGCAGTTCGGGTCCCGCTCGAGGATGGTCGCTCACCGACCTGGTTGCCGCGCTGGCCGAACCTGTTACCGCCGAGCAGGTCAACCAGTCCTTCGACGACGCGGCATCGGGCCATCTGAAGGGTCTGCTGCGGTACAACGAGGGCCCGATCGTGTCGCGCGACATCATCGGCGACCCCGCGTCCTGCATTTTTCGACGCACCGCTCACCCAGGCGAACGGCAATCTCGTCAAGGTTCTCGGCTGGTACGACAACGACTGGGGCCTCACCAACCGTCTGCTTGATCTCACTGAAGTCGTTGCCCCAATACGTCGCGTGGTCGACTGTCGGAGGCTGCTTCAACACCGCAGCGTCCCGCCATCCACAGCATCAGAGTCGCCTCCGGCTGAGCCGCGGCATGATCGGTCCGCAGGTTGGCAGCGTCGCCCCGTGGTGGCGGGGGACAGGCAGTCGTAGTCTCGAGAAGGGGCGGCTGATGTCGTCCTGGGTGTGCGGGCTGGGAGGAGATGAGTGGTGGTTGACTCGGTCGCACCACATGGTCTGCATCATGTGACTGCCATTGCGGAGGATCCGCAGCGCAACGTCGATTTCTACACCACGGTGCTGGGTTTGCGACTGGTGAAGAGGACGGTCAATTTCGACGCCCCGGACACCTATCACCTGTACTACGGCGACGCCTCGGGCCGGCCGTCAACCCTGCTGACGTTCTTTCCCTGGCCGGGAGCTCCGAACGGCAGACAGGGCACAGGTCTCACGACAGCCACAGCGTTCAGCCTCCCGCCGGACTCGCTCGGCTGGTGGCAGCAGCGCTTGCAGAGCCTCGGCGTCGACGCGGACGCCCCGGTCGCCACCTCCGATGAGGAGGTGTTGCGGCTGCGCGATCCCGACGGCCTGGTGATCGAGTTGGTCGCTTCCGACGGTGACGCCCGGTCCGGCTGGGACGGCGTCGCCGCCATACCGTTCGACAACGCGATCCGCGGGCTCTTCTCGGTCACCATGACGGAGCAGTTGCTCGACCCGACGGCGGAGATGCTCGCGGGCATGCTGGGGATGCGACACGGTCAGGACACATCCGATGGGTCACGGTTCGTGATGTCCGGCGGAGTCGAGGGTACGGCGGTCGACGTCCGGCCCAGCAACGTGTCTCGTGGAGTTCAGGCAGCGGGAACGGTCCACCACATCGCGTTCCGGGCACCCGACGGCGAGACCCAGGCGAAATGGTGCATGGAGTTGATCGAGGCCGGAGTACAGGTGACCGAGATCATCGACCGGCAGTACTTCACCTCGATCTACTTTCGCGAACCGGGCGGTGTCCTGCTGGAGATCGCCACCGACCAGCCAGGCTTCACCATTGACGAACCGCTGCTGAAACTCGGCCAGCACCTGAAGCTTCCGCCCTGGCTCGAACCGAACCGCGAGCAGATCCAGGCCTCGTTGCCAGCGCTGCGCGTGCCACCTGCCCCGCAGCCGGACGACGCCGACAGATGAGCGAGGACCCGCTCCGGCGGCTGCACGTCTGGCAACCGGGTTCCTCCGCGCCCCCGCTGCTGTTGCTGCATGGCACGGGCGGCGACGAGCACGACCTCGTCGTACTGCGGCAGCACCTGGCGCCCGGCGCACCCTTGCTGTCGCCTCGGGGGACGGTGTCGGAGCAAGGGATGGCTCGGCACTTCCGCGGGCTCCGGGAGGGCGTGTTCGATGAGGACGACCTTCGGCTGCGCGCCGACGAGCTGGCCGCATTCCCGTCGCCGCCGAGAAGAAGTACGACGTGCCCGCTGGCTCCTGGCTGGCCGTCGGCTTCTCCAACGGAGCCAACATGGCCTCCGGGCTGCTGCTGCGGCACCCGAGTCACTGGTCGGCGCAGTACTGCTGGCCGCGATGCTGCCCTTCGCCGACGACGAGCCCAAGGACCACGCGCTGGCCGGCAGGCGGGTGCTCATCGTGAACGGCGAGAGCGACCCGATGGGCACGCCCGAGCAGACCAGCAGGCTGACCAAACAACTCCGTCGACGAGACCCGGACGTCGAACTCCTGCCGTTCTCCGGCGGCCACACCGTCGACCCCGGTCAGCTTCCCCGCATCAAGCAGTTCATCGACGCGAGCAAGCCGAGCTGACACCAGCAGTTGGCGGGGTACTGGGTGCTGTCCGGCCGCCGTGCGCGAGACGCTCTCGGCGCATGGTCCGCTTCACCGATTGCGCCGGCACCCGATCCGGCGGCCGCTACCGGCCCTGACCAGAGTTGGCGATCAGCGGGGGAACAGCGGGTGGTAGTCGCGGCTAACCTGATGGACCTTCCGGTAGCCAATTGTTCCGAGCACCACAGCCGCTGCGACAGCGGCGGTGACACCGATCACCGTACGCGCCCCGGCGCCCGCGCCCAGTGCCTGACAGACAACCGCGGCAAGCACGCCAGTCACGACCGCGTCGACAACGCCCACGATGAGCGGCGATCCCGAGAGCCAATGCGTGACACCGACCCGGCTTCGAAAAGCGTACGTCTGCATCAGGCCCGGTTTGTCGTCGTGATGGCTTGCGACGAAATACGGCTCCAGCTCCGGGGCGAGCTCGATGTAGGCATGCCGCAACCGGTTCATCCCGAGCACCAGCCAGGCGTCCTCGACATCCGCCTCGATCAGCCGGAAGAAGGTCCCCACACCAATGAGCAGGACCACCGGAAGGATCAGCATCGCGAACGTCCGGAAGTCCGACCCGAAGCCTGTCGCGTTCGCCACAAAGGAGAGCGCGATGACCGCGGCCGACAGAACCGTCAGGTACGTCCCGGTCCGGCTGAAGATTTCACTCCACGTCATGCCGCGAGTAGCGAGCAGACTCCAGTGCTCAGTCACCAGGAACTGCACATGCGGGTTACGGCTGATATCAAGCCCACTCAGCGACACCGGCGGCCGCCGCGACGGCTGCTGCCCCATCCCCTCGCCCATACTCCCACCCGCCTCGCGACTACCACCAGGACATCACTACGTCAGAGTCCCACGATGGGCGCGTTCTCGACGGTCCAGCGGAGCTCGTAGGTGTTGCGGTAGCTGGGCGGCCAGAACTAGCCGAACCGGCCGTCTCTCTCGGTGTACCACTCGCCGGGGGTCGGACGTCCGTTCTCTTTGTACGTCGTCCCGCCGCCGGGCTCGAAGACCTGCGTCGCACCGTCAGGGAACACGAACTCGCCCGCCGTCAGCGCCCGCTGGACCAGCGCGGCCGCAACCAGGTCGCCGTCGGACGCGTCGACACCGTCCAAGCCCTGCACGCCGGGGTCACGCGTTCCTGATCGCGGAAACCTCGATCTCGAGGGTGATCTTTTCGGAGACGAGGACGCCGCCGCCCTCTAGCATCGCGTTCCAGGTGACGCCGAAGTCCTTGCGATTGATCACGGTCGACCCCTCTAGACCGAGTCGCCGATTGCCGTATGGGTCGACGGCCGTACCGACGTACTCGAAGTCGATCCTGACCGGTTTGGTGACGCCGCGGATGGTGAGGTCACCGGTCACCCGGTAGGTGCTGTCGTCAATCTGTTCGACGGCGGTCGACGTGAAGGTGATCTCCGGGTAAATGCTCATGTGGAGGAAGTCGTTGCTGCGCAGGTGCTCGTCGCGCTGACTGTTGCGGGTGTCGATGCTGCTGGCCTGGATGCTGACCCGCACCGAGGAGTTCGCGGGGTTCTCGCCGTCGACGTGGGCTGAGCCCTCCCAATCGTTGAAGGATCCTCGCACCTTGGTAACCATGGCGTGCCGGGCAACGAAGCCGACGCGGCTATGGGCGGTGTCGATGGTGTATTCGCCGGTGAGGTCTGTTGATGCGGTCTTCATGGTGTCTCCTCGCTGGTAGCTGGCTGCGTCTCAGCTTGGCTCCGTCGGGCCAACGATCGCGCCCGGAGGAGACACTGGCCGATCCACGGGTCGCGCCCAGGGGCACAGCCAGGGGGCCTCCCTGGTTCGTCGCGGGGCCGCCGACGGCGATCGTGCTCGTACGGCAATCGAGAGTGGGAGACGATGACATCCACAAGCACAGCTTCGAAGACATCGGTTTCGCCGGCCGCGAAGCACGCGGCCAGGTTCTCGGGTTCGGTACTGCCCATCGCCTTGTTCTCGATCCCGCTCGGCCTGGCCGGGCTGGGTGGTGCCTGGGAGGCGGCGGGCCGGCACCTCGGCGCGCCAGCGGCACCCGCCGACCTGGCGTACGCGGCCTCCGCCGTCGTCTGGGCGACCTTTACCGGCATGTACGTCGTCGGCGCTATCCGGAACGACTCCGGCGGGTTCAAGGTGGATCTCCGCCATCCGCTGTTCGGCCCGCTCACTGCCTACGTCCCGGTGATCGCGATCCTCCTGATCGCGCGCTACGCGACCGGCCTCGGCCAAGCCGCTCAGTGGCTGACCTACGTCGCCGTTGCCGCGCTCGCGATCAATGCAGCGGCGTTGGTGGCGCACTGGCTCAGCGCGCCGCTGGAGCAGGACGCGATGCACCCGGGCTACTTCCTGCCGGTGGTGGCGGGCCCGTTCATCGCCGCCATCGGCCTGGTTGCCGTGGGCGACCGCTCCGCGGCCATCGCGGTGTTCGGCGTCGGGACCTACTTCTGGTTGCTTCTGGGAGCCGTCATCACCAGTCGCCTGTTCTTCGGTACACCGCTTCCGGAGCCCTTCAAGCCCGTCCTTTCCATCCTGTTGTCGCCGCCAGGAACAGCCAGCCTCGCATGGTTCGCCATCACGAACGGCGAGATCGATCATCTGCAGGCGGCGGTCGGCGGCGTCACCGTTTTCACCCTGCTGGTCCAACTCTTCTTCGTGCCCGACTACCTGCGGCTGCCGTTCAGCTCGCAGCACTGGGTCTTCACCTTCCCGCTCGCGGTAGCGGGCGCCATTGGAGTCCGCTGGGCAGCCGGCCTCGAGTTCGACGGTTGGGAGGTTGTTGCCTGGCTGATCCTGACTGTCTGCACGGTGTCAATCCTGGCCATCCTCGGTTGCACTCTTCGCGACTTTGCCGTTCGGGTGCTGGCCGGCCGGCGGATCGCGAGGACGGAGCCATGAGCACCGTGGACGGCCGGGCCGGAGCTTTACCCACATTGGGGGCAGGGACCGGAACGCTCGTTCTTCGCATCACTGCCCGTCCTTCTCCTGGGCCGCGAGTTTGTCGGCGTACATCGTCCGCCAGAACGCGGCGACCTTCTTGACCTCAGGCGATGGGTGGCGCGAATTTCGCGGCTTGCGTCGCGACCAGCTTCCGCGAGCTGGTGAGAAATTGGTCGTAGGTGGCCAGCTCCGGCCTGTCCGGATCCAGGCCCGCCTTTGCGAAGGCCTTCTTGTCGTAGAAGATCATTACTGGGTTCGACTTCCACGGCAGCTGGAAGTACTTGCCATCGTTCGACTTGTACTGCCCGGCGGCCGTGCCGCTGCGGTCCTCGACATACGACGTACCGTCATCGAGGCTGTCGAGCGCCACCAGGCCACCCTGCTTCTGGAACTGCGATACCGACGCGGGTGATGTGTTGAAGATCAGGCGGGGCGCGTTGCCCGCTGTGATGGCCGCACCGAGGACCTCTTCGGAACTCTTGCCGGCTGGAATCTCCTGGGCGGTGATCTTCTGGTCCGAGTGAGACGAGTTCCAGGCAGCGACCATCTGGTTGCCCCAGGCCACCTCCTCGGCGTTGTTCGACGTCCAGATTGTGATTCGACCCCTGGTCTGTGCGGTGGTGCCCGATCCACTGCCGCCATCGTCATCAACAACGTAGATGGCCGCTGCAACGACCAGGAGAATGGCCAGGAGCCCGGCTGTAAGCGGGCGCCCGATCGATGTCAACCGCATAACTCCTCCAACACAATCAGTTCGATGCAGAGTTGAGCAGGCGCTGTGCGAGACCCTCGCGGGTCCGGTCGTGGACAGCCCGGCCATTGCCATGCGTGGCATGAACGGGCGCCTTGCCCGACTCCCGATGGAGATGCCCGACGGTGTACCCGTCGGGCGTTTCTGCCATGAGCGCGGGAGTCGGGTCGGCGTGGTGACAGCAGGGGTAAGCAACGCGCCCCCGTTGCGCCAGACGGATCGCGGCGGTGCAGGAGGGCATCGGCCGTGTTGCCGCTACCGTAGTGAACTGAATGCGGCCCGCACCTCAGTCGTGAAGAGCTCCGGCTCCTCCCAGGCGGCGAAGTGGCCGCCGCTGTCGACCTCGTTGAAGTAGGCGACGCCGGGGTAGACGGTCTCGACCCAACTGCGCGGGGCAGCCCAGATTTCGCCCGGGAACGTTGTGAAGCCGACGGGAGCCGAAACCGGCGGAGGAGCATGGCCGGCCGCTCCGTGTAGGAATTGTCCGAACTCCCAGTACCACCTGGCGGCCGAGGCGCCGGTGCCGGTCAGCCAGTACAGCGTGATGTTATCGAGGATGCTGTCCCGGGTCAGGTTGCCGACGGGCTCGCCGTCGACGAACGCGCGAGAGATCTTGTAGTAGCTGTCCGTGTCATGGTCGAGCATCCACGCCGCCAGTCCGATGGGTGAATCCAGCAGGGAGTAGCCAATCGTCTGCGGCCGGGTGGACTGCTCCAGGAAGTAGCCGAAGCCGTCCGTGGTGAACGTTTTGAGCGCGGCGTGCGCAGCGCGTTCCTGCTCGGACTCGGCCGGCAGCAGATCGACGATGCCCAGCGCCGTCGCAAGCAGGTTGACGTGGATTCCCACCAGCCCGTCGGGCCCTTGGCGCCCCATCGCGTCCGTGACCGCGGCACCGACATCGCCACCCTGGGCAACGTAGCGGGTGTACCCGAGGCGATCCATGAGCTTCGCCCAGGCTTGTGCGATGGGGCCGTTCTCCCAGCCGAGTTCGGTTGGCTCGCCAGAGAAACCGTAGCCGGGCAAGGACGGCAGCACGAGATGGAATGCGTCTTCGGCCTTGCCGCCGTGAGCGGTCGGGTCGGTGAGCGGGCCGACTGTGTCGAGTAGTTCGATGACTGAGCCGGGCCAGCCATGGGTCATGATCAGCGGCAACGCGTTCTCATGCCGCGACCTGACGTGGACGAAGTGGATTTCGACCCCGTCGATCTCGGTGGTGAACTGCGGTAGTGCGTTCAGTCTGGCCTCGCACTTGCGCCAGTCGTACTCGCTCGTCCAGTAGCGGGCGAGTTCCTGCAGGGTCGTCAGCTGCACGCCCTGCGATCGGTCTCCGACGAGTTCCTTGCTGGGCCAGCGCGTGGCCGCGATGCGCCGGCGCAAGTCGTCGATCTGCTCCTGTGGAACGTCGACCTGGAAAGACTGAATCCCGGTCGTGGTGTCGAGGGTGGTGCTCATCTCGCCTCCTTGGCGCCGCGATCTGAAGGCCGCACGGATCTCGGTCGTGCAGAGGTCCGGCACCTGCCAGGCCGCAAGGTGGTCAGGATCTCTTTCGCGAGACCTGATGCGGTTGGTGACGCCACTGAGCCTGCTCTTCTGATCTTGACGGGGCGCCCGTGGAAGGCCCTGGTCTGCTCCCGGGTCTACTCGGCCCGGGGGGCTCGCGATCAATGTCGGTAGCGGCCGTCGAATCGTGTACGGGCGCTCGGTGAGGCGGAGCCTGACGACGATGCCGTCCTCGACCAGCGCAGGTCGTAGGTGTTGCGGTGGCTGGGTGGCCAGAATGAGCCGAACTGGCCGTCCCCGTCGGTGTGCCACTGGGTCGGTCGACCGTTCTCGACGTATGTCGTCCCGCCGTTGGTGTCGAAGACCTGCGTCGCGCCGTCGGCGTACACCAGTTCGCCGACCGTCAACACCCGCTCCACGAGCGCCGGTGCGACCGCCTCGCCGTCGGACACGGCGACATCATCCGCGCCGTGCATGGCCGAGGATCACGCGTTCCGGATGACAGAGACTCGATCTTCAAGGTGACCTTCTCGGAGACGAGGACGACGCCGCCCTCGAGCGCGTTCCAGGTGACGCCGAAGTCGTTAGGGTTGATCACGACCGATTCCCCCAGGCCGCTGGGTCGCGCTGATCGCAGGCGCTCAGGTGTGGCTGGCGCAGGGCTGCCTGGCTCCGGCTATGTCGGCACGATCCTGTCAGGGATCGTGGCACAAGGCATTGGGCTCGGGCTGATGGTGGCGCCACTCACGGCGGCGGTGCTCGTGGTCGTCGCCATGTTGGGGTAGGTCAGTTCGGCCTCGACTACTCCGCTGTTCGCGACACGCTCTCGGTCGGAACGGTCGACTCGCCGCCGGTGACGAAGGCTGCGCGTGGATGTTGTACCGAGGCCAGCGAGACGATGTCCCGGCCGAACACGGCCGCGGTCAGCCAGATCGCGAGGACCCGGATCTTGCGCTCCCAGCTGGGGACGGCCAGTACGTGGTAGCCCCGGTGCATCAGCCAGGCTGGCAACCCGGTGATGACAAGGCGCCCGTACTGGAAGATGCCGCGGCCGATGCCGAGAGTCGCGATCGCGCCCAGGCTGTGGTGGAGGTACTTCCTCGGTCGCTTGCCCTTCAGGGTGGCGGCGATGTTGCGCGCGAGGAGTTTCCCCTGCCGGTAGGCATGCTGGGCGTTCGGCACCGTGAGCGCGCCCGGAACAGGCGACGCGAGATCGGGCACCGCGGCGTCGTCGCCCGCAGCCCAGGCATCGGGCACGGGGTCGTCGTCGGTGCCGACCCGCAGGTCGGGCCGTACGACGATCAGGCCGCGTTGGTCGACGGGTAGATCGGTGTGCCTGCCGATGACGGGATTGACGCCGTTGCCGGTGGTCCACACGATCAGCTCGGAGTCGAACTCCTCGCCGGTAGAGAGCACAACGTGCCCGCCGACTGTTGAGGTCACCTGTGTGTTCAGGTGGACGCTGGCACCGCGCCGTTCCAGTGAGTTCACCACCCAGCGTCCCGGCCGGTCGGTGACTTCGGGCAGGATCCGGCCTGACGCCTCGACGAGGTGGAACCGCAGCTCGTCCCGGCTCACCTCCGGGTAGCGCTTGAGTAGCGCGGTAGCGAGTGACAATAGCTCGCCGAAGCCTTCGACTCCGGTGAATCCGCCGCCGACGAAGGTGACTGTGAGCAGTTTGCGGCGGCGTGGCCCGGGCGCGAGACCGGAGGCCAGGTCGAACGCGGTGAGCAACTTGTCCCGGATGGCAACGGCCTCTTCGACGTTCTTGAGGCCGATCGCCTGCTCGGCGATACCAGGTACGGCGAATTTGCGGGTGACGGCTCCAGCTGTGACGACGATGACGTCGTACCCGAGTTCGATGCCGTGCCCGTCGACGTGCGCCACCGTCACCACACGGTGCGCGTGATCGATCGCGGTCACCATGCCGGCGACCAGGCGGGTGCGGCTTAGATGACGCCGATGCGACACCGCTGCGTGTCGCGCCTCGATCGAACCAGCCACCACTTCGGGGAGGAAGGGCTGATAGGTCATGTACGGTCGGCGGTCCACGAGAGTGACCTCGGCGTCGCCCGACCGGAGTCTCTTCTCCAGTTTCCACGCCGCGTAGAAGCCGGCGTAGCCGCCACCGACGATCAGGATCCTACGCATGAAGTCCTCCCCGTGATGCCAATGGCGGAGCGCGGTGGGCAAGGGCAGCGCGCAGTCGCGCACGTCCGCGGTGCAGGCGGCTGCCAACGGTGCCTGGTTTGATGTCGAGAACGGGCGCGACCTCCTTGTTGCTCAGACCGTCGATGTCTCTGAGCAACACGGCGACGCGGTATTCGGGAGGCAGGTCCGCCAGGGCATCACGGCTGTCGTTGTCGACGATCCGAATCCGCCAGCAGTTCCTCCGGGTTCTGCCGACCAGCCGTGTGCTGGTCGACGACATCCTCACGAAATCGCTGTAGCCGGACTCTACGGTCGCGACGGACCTGGGAACGAAACAGGTTCACCGTGATCCGGTACAGCCACCCGTCGAAGTTTCCGGGCGCGTACGTCGCCACGCTGCGGAAGACCTGAACGAAGACGTCCTGGGTGAGGTCGCAGGCGTCATGACGATCACAGGTCAAGCCGCAGGCGAGCCAGTAAATCTGTGCGAAGTGATTCTGCATCAAGTCGTCCCACGATGTGTTCGCGTCGATCGGCTGATGGGTCGGGACGGTGCTGGAGCCAGTTATCGAGGGCCGCCGAGAGGGCTCGTTCTGTGCAGCAGAGGACTGGGGCGATGGTGAACGAACGTGATGAGGGCCGGGATGGTTTGGAGCAGCCGACCGATGGCGGATCTGCATCGCCACCGGGCGACTCGGCTCTCGGGCACGGCGAACACGACGAGGGCGGCGGACCGTGATGCGTGCGTCAAGAGAGAACCGCGTGGACCAGTCAACGGCTGTCGTTGCAGATCGATGTCGAAGAAGACGTACATGTGTTGCCGCACGAGGTCGTCGACGGTGGTTCCGCCCGCTGTGGCGCGTCGGGCGCGTCGACAACCACAATGACTCCGATCCCACGCCGGTGAGCAGCGTTGAAGGCAGCTCCCAGGACAGCCCATGCCGCGTGCTGGATCGTGATCGGAGGGCATCACAGCGACGACCCGGCCGGCGGCGCTCCCGGGTTGCGGCGTCCCGGCGTCGCCAACCACGGCGACGGGCCGCTGCGACCGGGCGGCGACCTGCAGGGTCACTGACCTTCTCGAACGACGGCGGGGGTGACAGGTGGCGCCGCGACCCAGCACGATCAGGTCTGCTCGGTCACCCTCGAGCGCGATAGCGCGGGCGGGCTCGCCGGTATGGATCCGGGTGGTGATCGCGACGTGGGGCGCAACCCGTCGGGCGCGCTCCGCGGCCTTGTCCGGCAATCGCTGGGCGGCGTCGTACGCGCCGGCGTCGCCCTGTCCGACGTAGTCAAGTCCGAACGGTTCCCAGGGAATGACGTGCAGAATGTGGAGGGTCGCCTGCCGAGCCGATGCTTCGGCCGCAGCCCAGGCGACGGCGTCGACACCGTCCGTCGGGCTGTCAACGGCCACCAGGACGAAAGAGGTGGTTCGAGGCCGTTCGCGGCGTAGTGCGTCCAAGTGATACATGAGCGGTTCCCTTGGGCCAGAGGATGCGGGGTCTACCCGGTGGCCTTCAGATACGGGGCCAGGAACGTGCCCAACACCTCGAGCATCTGCGCGGGCGCCTGCTCGGCGACCCAGTGCCCGACGCCGGCGATGACCGCGGTCTGTACGTCGCTCGCAGCGGGCTTGATGCCCCCTGCCGCGGCAGGACCCCAGCTGTTTTCGCCACCGATCCCGAGAACCGGGATCGTCAGCTTTGTGTGCTGGCGTTGTCCGTTCTGCGTCAGGATGGCGTCCCATGCACGATAGAGACCGAAGCTGGCTCGCAGGGCGTTCCGGTCGCGGTTGTACAGGCTGACGTAGTAGTCGATGGCGTAGTCCGGCAGCGTCGCTCCACCGCCCTGAACGGTGAACTCGTAGCGGTAGAAGGCGTCGGCGTTGCTTCTAACCATGTCGACGATCAGCTCGTCGTTGACGCGGTTGAATGGGATGTGCCAGAGCCTGTTGTTGAGGAACTCGGGAAGGAACAAGGGTGGCGGGGCGTGCTCGGGGTCTACAACTCCCGGTGGTCCGGGGATCTCAGCGACGACCAAACGGCTGACCCGGTCGCGGTGGTCGGCGGCGAGCGCGTAGCCGATGATGTAGCCGGTGTCGTGACCGACCACAGCGAACTGCTGGTGGCCGAGTTCGGTCATGAGTGCGGCCAGGTCGTCGGCCAAAGTAGCTGTGTCGTACCCGTCGCGGGTCTTTTCAGTCAGCCCGATACCGCGCTGGTCGACGGCGATGACAGTGAAGTCGCGAGCCAGCGCCGGCATCAGGAAGCGCCAGGCGAACCAGTTCTCCGGCCAGCCGTGCACCAACAGCAGCGGGGGACCGTCACCGCCGATGACCGCGTGCTGGCGGACGCCGTTGGCCTCGATGAACCGGCTCCTGAAGGTCCTGGTGAAACCGGCCGGGAGCCTCGGAGCGGTGGAGACCGAGCCGATGCCGTCCAGCAACCGCTTCGGCGCTGCGGAGGCGGTGGATGTCGCCAGCCCGCCGAGCAGTGACACCCCGGTAGCTGCCGCGGCAGTGCCGACGAATCGACGGCGCGAGAAGGGGCGCCGGACCGCGTGGGATTGCGACACGTCGCTGACGACCTTCGTGGGCGGATCTGAGGGAGAGGTGCTCATGGAGGGACTCCTTCGAAAGGGACAGATCCGCTGTGGTCTGTCGTCCTCTCTGAGAGTGGTGCTCTCCGCCATCCGTTGCGCCCGTGGGCTTCCCTGGTCCCCTCCCTGGTTCACGGGCACACCGTTCCGGCCCGTGTTTGCGGTTTTGCCGCGGCGACGCGGCCGGTCGAGCCGCTCCAGCAGCCAGCGCCGTCCTCGTTGACAAAGAGGCGTTCTGGACCGAATGGATCAGCCGGTTGACCGCAACCTTCACCCTCAAGGCGTTTCTCGCCAGTGGTTTCCTCGCAGAGGCCGAGGCCTGGCGCGACTGCCTGGTGCGTAGCGTGATCGACAATCCTTCGGACCTGCAGATCATGTACGCCGTCGGCGGGACCGATCACATCCCCGAGCAGACGCTCGACTGGCTACCCGGGTATGCAAGCTCGAGGCCCGTCCGGGTCGGGAACGCCGCAGCTATCCGGCCCGTAGTTGCGCCGACCCGTTGCAGGACCAGGGACTGCACCGGGGGCGAGATGCGCCTCGAGCGACCCACGATGAACCTGCCAGGCACAGCGAGAAACTCAAGGGAGATGACCATGCGGGTCTTCGTCGCAGGAGGAACAGGGGTTGTAGGCCGGCCCGTCGTCGAGGCGCTGGTCGACCGCGGCCACCAGGTCACCGTCAGCACCCGTCGCCATCAGGGCGTTTCCCTCGTGGAGGGACTCGGGGCACGGCCGGTCTTGATGAACGGTCTCGACGAGATCGAGGTCGGCCAAGTGATCGTCGAGGCCCAGCCGCAGGTGATCGTCAACCTGATGACTGCGCTCTCGGTGCCGTCTCGTGACTACGGTGCCTGGCTGGCTGTGACCAACCGGCTGCGGCGCGAGGGCACGAAGGCACTGATGAAGGCGGCCCGTGAGGCCGGCAGTCTGAGGGTCGTCGCGCAGAGCGCCAGCTTCATGATCCAGCCCGGCTCAGGTACGACGGACGAGTCGGCGCCGCCGTACCTGGACGGTCCGGGGCCGATCGGAGAGCACGTCAAGGCCAACATCGCGGCCGAGAACCTGGTGCTGGACACTCCGGGCATCGAAGGCGTGGTTCTTCGGTACGGATTCCTGTACGGCGAGGGCACTGCGATCGGTCCTGGTGGAGACATCGTCACGGCGGTCACGGCGGGCGAGATGCCGATCGTCGGCGACGGCGCCGGGCAGTACCCGTTCGTTCATGTCCGTGACGCGGCATCGGTCACCGTGGCAGCCGTAGACCGCGGTGGCCCGGGCATCTACAACGTCGTGGACGACGAACCTGCTCCCCAATCCGATTGGCTGCCGTACTTGGCCCAGCTCCTGGATGCCCCGCGGCCGCGCCGGATCTCGGAGGAGGAGGCCGAGGAGCAGATCGGCGTCCAGGCCGTGTACTACGGCAATCACCTCCCGGCGGCCAGCAACGCCAAGGCGAAGGCGGAGCTGGGCTTCGCCCCGGACTATCCGTCATGGCGGGACGGATTCCGAAAGCTCTTCGGCTGAGCCAGCCGGCCAAACAGAAGGATGATCCGGAGGAAGCAATGACAACCATGACAGTGGCGCGACAGTACGTCGACGGAGAACTTGTGGACTCTGCGAACGAGAACAAGTCCGTCAGTCCGGCTGACGGCTCGGTTCTCGGCACCTACGCGGATGCCGATGCCCAGCAGGGAATCCAGGCCATCACCGCGGCGCGGCGAGCCTTCGAGCAGACCGACTGGGCAAGGGACCGCCGTTTGCGCCATCGCGTCCTCACCGAGCTGGCCGATGCGGTCGAGCGCCACTCGGACGAACTCGTCCTGCTGCTTGCCCGCGAGAACGGCAAGATCTTGAAGGATGCCGCTTTCGAGGTCGGTCTCGCAGCTCCGAAGTTCCACTACTACGCCGCACTGGCACTGAGCCAGGGCGGACGCGCCTCGGAGGTCTCACCAGGTCTGCACATGAGTTCTGTGCCCGAGCCGATCGGCGTCGCTGGGATCATCACCCCGTGGAACTCGCCGGTGATCCTGTTGGTGCGCTCACTTGCGCCAGCCCTCGCGGCAGGCTGCACCGTGGTCAGCAAGATGCCTGCACAGACCGGAATGGTGAACGGCCTGTTCCATCGACTCCTCGGCGAAATCCCGAGCCTGCCCGCCGGCGTCCTGTCATCGCTCACCGAGTCTGGCAGCGACTTGGCGCGCCTGCTTGTCTCATCGCCTGATGTCGATGTCCTCAGCTACACCGGCAGCACGAAGGTCGGCCGCCAGATCATGGCCAACGCCGCTCCGCGGCTCAAGCGACTGGCGCTCGAACTGGGTGGCAAGACGCCGATGATCGTCTTCGACGACGCCGACCTGGACACGGCGGTGCCCGTTCTCACTGCCGCGATCACGACGTTCACCGGTCAGTTCTGCATGACGGGCAGCCGCATCCTCGTCCAGCGGCGCATCGCGGCCGAGCTACGTGACCGCATGGTCGAGTCGCTGTCCGCCATCCGGGTCGGCCCGGGCGATGATCCGCAGAGCCAGATGGGACCGATGATCGACGCGGCGAACGCTCAGCGTGTCGACGAGCTCGTCGAGGAGGCTGGCAAGAAGGGCACTGTGCTGGTCCGTGGCGGTCTTCGTGAGGCGGGCAGTGCGCACTACCATCCGTCCCTGGTTGCCGTCGACGATCCGAACCTCGACATCGTGCAGCATGAGGTCTTCGGACCGGTGGCAACGTTCGAGACCTTCGAGTCCGAGGATGACGCGGTCCGGCTGGCCAACTGCACCGAGTACGGTCTTGCCGCCTCGGTGTGGACCCGGGACGTTGACCGGCCGCGCCGGATCGGTCGCCGGCTTCGCGCGGGCACGGTGTGGACGAACACCTGGGCCGTCGTGGTAGACGAGTACGAGGAGGGCGGCTTCAACCAGAGCGGAATCGGCCGGCTCAACGGTATCCGCGCGCTCGAGGAGTTCCAGGAGTTCAAGACCTACGCCCAGTACACCGGCTGATCCTGCGCCCTGTCTGGACTCTGAGCTCCGCCGAATGTTCCCGCGTCTCCGCCGGCCGGCGAGACCGATGCTCCGTCGGCCGGCGTGACCCACGGGCTGACTACCACCGCACGACCAACCGAATCCGAGGCCCACAGGAGATGCCATGCGTACCGATGAGTCCGTCCCCGACGTCATCCGACGCCTTGTCGGCGAGGAACACAGCCTGCGCGGGAACCCCGCCGAGCGCACCCGCGATCAGGCGGCGCAGCTCCAACGACTGCGGGCGGTCGAGGTCGAGCTCGACCAGTGCTGGGACCTGCTCCGGCAGCGGCGCGCACTGCGCACGGCCGGAGGTGACCCCGACGTAGCTGCGGTCCGTCCCGCCAACCAGGTGGAGCGCTACCTCCAATGACCGCCCGCAGAACCCTTGGTCGAAGCCGGCGCAGACCGGGCGGCGAGCGATCAGGGTGTTTTCGTCGAGGCTTCCGCCGGCTCCGGTAGGGACTGACGTAAGTCTCTGCGGGTTTGGACGCCGAGCTTGGTGTAAACCTTGCGCAGATGCCATTCCACCGTCCGGGCGCTGAGGAAGAGTGCGTCGCCGATTTCGGAGTTGGTCAGACCTTCTACCGCGAGCCGGGCGATGTGCGTCTCCTGCGCGGTGAGATTCCGGGTCGATTCGACCGTTCGTCGGCGAACAGTCTCGCCTGTCGCGGCGAGTTCTTGGCGTGCACGCTCGGCGAATCCGCCGAGACCCATCGTGCTGAACGTCTCGAACGCAAGGCGCAACTGAGTGCGTGCGTCCCCGCGACGGTTCTCACGTCGCAGCCATTCGCCGTACCGGAGCTGAGCTCGGGCGCGCTCGACTTGGAGCGTCGTACGCGCCAGCCTCTCGGCTTCTTCTCGATAGCAGTCTTCCGCCGCGCGGCCCGAGCACAGTAGAGCTTTCCGGCCGGCCTCGACTCCTAATGCCGCGTCGGTGCTGCTGGCCTGGGTGAAGGACGAGAGCTGTTCGAATGCCACCGTAGCTTCCGCGGTGTTCTCGCTGTGCACGCCCGCCTCGACGACTTCGGCGAGAGCCCACTTCGGTGGCCCGAGTTCGAGTGGTGAGTCGGCGGCCAGCCGGGCAGCGGTCAACGCTTCCGCGTGGCGGCCCAGGCCGCTGAACATGACAGCCTGGAACCAGCCGATCATGTTCAGGCCCACCCCTTCACCGCGCGCTGTGACATCGTCGAGCAGTTTGCGGAAGCGCGGTTCCGCCCGTCCTGCGTCGCCGCGGATGGCGCTGAGGCAGACCTCGCCGTACGGCATCATCGTGTTCTGCCCTCCGGTCACCTCGGCGACCCAGGCGCATTCGGCGACCAAGGCCTCCGCCTCGGCCAAGTCGCCGCTGTACAGGTCGTAGATGATGCGGCTGTTGAGGGCGACCGGCAGCACGCTCAAGGCACCGATCTCGCGAATTGCAGCCAGGTGTCTTCGGGTGAGGACGTCCCAGTTGTCGTCGTCGAAGAGATCACACGCCGCGCAGGCCGCGAGCCAGGCGAAGCGCACGGACTCGTCCATGGTGAGTTCGTCGGAACCGAACGCGCGCACGGTATCGAGCAGTCCGGGAGCCGCCGCCGCGTAGCCCTCGGTGTAGAGCACCCCGATCCCTTGCAGCATCACATCGGACTTGCCGGCCGCTGCCGGAAGTTGAATCTCGCGGATGGCTTCGGCGACTTGCCGCATGCCGATGCCGGATCCGGATGCGAGCCGGCCGGCGAACATGGCCGCGGCGAAGGCGTCGAGGTATGTCTCCCGGGCGAGCTTCGGGTCGAGCGGCTCGAGTCGGGCAGCGGCAGCGAGGAGTAGCGGGAGCCCTTTGTTTCCGCCTTCCGAGTAATGGGAGATCTGCGCCTGCAGCAAGTCCACCCGCGCACTCTCTGTCTCGACGAGCGGCCCGGCCTGTGCCTCGGCGAGCAATGACAGAGCGTCGTCGAAAACACCCGCCGTCATCTTTGCTTGCGCGGCTGCCAGCGATCGCTGCGCTCGGTGATCGGGTTCAGGTGTGAGCGTCGCGGCAGCTTCGAGGAATGATGCCGCCGCCATAAGTCCACCGCGTCCGAGGGCACGGTCGGCTGACTGTACGAGTGCGGTCGCGACCGATTCGTCGGGACCGGCGGCTGCGCGGGAACGATGCCAGGCCTGCCGGTCCGGGTCCCCAACCGGATCAGTGACATCGGCGAGCGCCTGATGGACCGTACGCCGTTCCTCCGGAACAGCCGCACGGTAGACGGCCGACCGCACGAGTGGGTGCCTGAACTCGACTCTGTGACGCAGTTCGAGGAGGCCCGTCGATTCGGCCGCGGAGATCGCCTCGTCGCCGATCCCGAGTCGTTGTCCAGCGCGACGTACCAGGTCGACATCTCCCACTGGGTCGGCGGCCGAGAGGACCAGTAGTCGCCGGGCCTGGGCCGGTAGAGATTCCAGCTTCCGGAGAAACCCGTCCTCCAAGCGACCGGTCAGACTGGCGCTCGGGCTGTTCTCAACACTGTGCCCCCGGCCGGCGGAAACCAATTCGCGCGGGAGCTCGAGCAGGGCGAGCGGGTTGCCGTGCGACTCCGACACCAAGCGGTCCCGGACCTCGGCGTCGAGCCGACCGGCCAGCACCGAATCCAGCAGGCCGGCGGCATCGCGGTTGTTCAGTCCGGGCACCGGCAACTGAGGTAATGCGGTGAGTATCGGCTGTTCATCCGTCGTACGGAGACCGAATGCCATCGCAATGGGCTCCGCGCGAAGCCGCCGGGCGACGAACTCCAGTGTCTGCGCAGATGCCTGGTCGAGCCACTGCGCGTCGTCGATGACGCAGAGCAGCGGCTGCTCCTCGGCTGCAGAGCTCAGCAGGTTGAGCACGCCTAACCCGAGGATGAACCGATCGGGCGGAGGGCCTGACGCGAGGCCGAAAGTGGTGTCGAGTGCTGTCCGCTGCGGAAGCGGCAACCGATCCAGCCGGTCGAGAAAGGGAATACACAACTGGTGCAAGCTCGCGAAGGCGAGCTCCATCTCCGACTCGACACCGGCGGCCCGGCTCACGCCGTACCCGTCGGCGTTGTCCAGCAGGTACTGCAACAGGGCCGTCTTGCCGATCCCGGCATCGCCAGTAAGAACGATGACCTGGCTTTGTCCGTTTCGAGCGGCACTGAGCAGTGAGATCAACGATTCGCACTCGGACCGACGTCCACGGAGGCCCGGCCATCCTGAGCTGACAGTCATGACCACCCCATCGTCCTGATCCGTGGCAGAGAGGCCTCGGCATGGGGCGACGTCGGAGCCTGGCGCAGGTCTCACTTTGGCACTGACTCCGGCTGCGGGCAACGCTTCTCAGCCGGAAGCCCGACTGTTCTGATCAACCTCGTTCGGTGGAGCCCCGGCCTCACCGACTGCCTGACCGAGGTCGAGTTCGGCGCCTGTCGGCGTCTGCAGGCCGCGTGCGAGCAGGTCGCGCATCCGTGCGACGTTCACCGGCCGCCACGCTGTCTGGAGGAACGCGGTCATTCCGGGCCCGAACTCCTCGTCGGCGGGCAGCGACGCGAGGTCCAGCAGTGCCTTGGCGCCGGCGATCGCGGTCGTGTCGAAGTCGGCGATACGGCGTGCGAATCGATCGACGAAGTCGTCGAGGTCGCTGTCGGGGACGACCCGGTTGACGTAGCCGTATCGCTCGGCGAGCGCAGCCGGGAAGTCATCGGCACCGAGGACGATCTCGGCCGCCCGCGACCGGCCGACCAATCGAGCCAGACGGGCCATCGCCCCACCGCCCGGCACAGCTCCCATGCCGAGCTCCACCTGACCGAGTACGGCGTTGTGCCCCGCGAACCGGATGTCGGTTGCCAGCAAGAACTCGCTGCCGGCGCCACGGGCCCGGCCCCGGACGGCCGCGATGGTGACCGCGGAGACCTTGCTCAACCGGACCAGGTTGTCCACATACGGGTGCAGGCCGGTCGGGCCTGGCCGCATCGTAGCGACCCGGGCACGGTCGGCGGTGATGTCCCAATGCGCCATGAAGAAGTCGGGGTTCAGGCTGTTGAAGACCACGACAGCGAGCGCGGGAGCCTTCTCGATCCGGGCGACGAGGTCGCTGAGCTGCTCGATCGTGTCGGGGTCGATCAGGTTCACCGGTCCGTTGCCGAACGACGCTCTCCAATAGGCGTCCGAGACCTCGGTGACGTGGAACTGTTGAGCGTTCATCGAAGTTCTCCGATCACCAGACCCGCCTGGGGCCGACGACTCGACCATCACTCACCGTGCACGTGATCGCGCCAGTACTAGGCACTGGCCGATGCACTGGTGCTTCGGCCAGGTTTAGCCTGAACGGGTGTGCGCCGATCGATGCCCTTCCGGGAGATCTGGGCGTCGCCCGCCACGGAATCCGCCGCGAGCGTGAGAACGAGGTGTCTGGAGGAGGTCGTGTCGGGGAGAACCAACCGTCCACGGCCGTACCTGCGGGGCCGGCGCGACGAGTGTGAGGTGCTGGACCGCCTTGTCGCCTCCGCGCGTTTGGGCGGCCATGGTGTTGTCGTCCTGCGCGGTGCGCCCGGCATCGGCAAGAGCGCTCTGCTCGAGTACGTCGAGGCAGCGGCAGCGGACTGTCGCATCTTGCACGTTGCCGGCGTGGAATCGCAGATGGAACTCGCATTCGCGGGCTTGCAGGAGCTGTGCGAGCCGTTGTTGCACATGCTCGATCGACTTCCGGGGCCGCAGGCGGACGCTCTCGCAACAGCGTTCGGCTTGCGCGAGGGCACTCCACCGAACCAGTTTCTGGTCGGTCTCGCCACCTCGACCTTGCTGTCCGAAGGCGCCAAGGACGGCCCGGTGGTGTGCGTCGTCGATGACGCACAGTGGCTTGATCAAGCCTCCGTGCGAACGCTCGCCTTCGTGGCTCGCCGGCTGACGGCACAGTCCATCGCCCACTCCGTCGCTTTGGTCGTCGCGGTCAGGCCGGGCGAGAGGGCCAAGACATGGGCGGGTCTCCCCGGCCTGTCACTGCATGGTCTGGCCATGCCAGATGCTCGGGAGATGCTCGAATCGGCCGTGAGCGGTCACCTCGACGAGCGCGTGCGAGACCGCATCCTGGCCGAGTCGCACGGGAATCCGCTGGCATTGCTGGAGCTGCCGCGATGGTTCACCGCGGCTGAGCTCAGCTTCGGTCCGGCGCCTGGCGCCACGGTGGGGAAGAGAACCCTGACAGGCCGGATGGAGGAGGGGTTTCGCCATGAGGTCGAGCTGCTGCCGCACGACTCGCGCCTTCTGCTGCTCACCGCGGCCGCAGAGCCGCTCGGCGATGTTCGCCTGCTGTGGCGTGCGGCCCAGCGGCTCGGCATCGGCGTCGATGCCGCCCGCTCGGCCGAAGAAGCTGGGCTGATCGAACTCCGCCAGACTGTTCGGTTCCGGCATCCTCTGGTGCGTTCGGTTGCGTACCGCTCGGCCACCGTAGTGGAGCGTCAGGCGGCACACCGGGCGCTGGCCGAGGCCACCGACCGGCAGGCGGACCCTGATCGGCAGGCCTGGCATCGCGCATCCGCGGCTACGGGTCCGGACGAGGCCGTCGCGGCGCAGCTCGAACACTCCGCGGATCGTGCACTGGCACAAGGGGGACTGGCCGCTGCCGCCGCGTTCCTTGAGCGGGCGGCCGTGCTGACGCCCAACGCCGCAGACCGCGTCCAGCGTCGACTGAATGCGGCACAAGCCATGATGCAGGCCGGATCTCTCGAGGCTGCTGCGCAACTGCTCGCGGTGACCGAGCACGGACCGCTCGACGAGCTTCAGCGTGCCCGCGTCGACGTTCTACGCGCTCAGATCGGACTGGCGGCCAATCAGGGTCGAGAAGCTCTCCCGTTGCTGGTGGGTGCTGCTCGCCGGTTGGAGCCGCTCGATGTCGAGTTGGCCCTGGAGAGTTATGTCGACGCGTTCACCGCGGCCTGGTTCGCCGGACACCTCGCCACCGATCCGGGCGCGATGGCCGTTGCCCTGATGGTGCGCGACGTACCGAAACCGTCGCAGCCACGGCGTGGGGATGACCTGCTGCGTGCACTGGCAGTGCTTTTCGACGAGGGCTACCAAACGGCGGCTCCGATGCTCCGAGCCGCAGTCCAGGCGTTTGACAGCGACGACATCCCCGTCCAGGAAGCGGTCCGGTTTCTCTGGCTGGCGACGGTGGTCGCGATCGACCTGAGGGACGGCAAGGCCTGGGACCAGCTGGCCCGTCGGCATCTGCGCATCGCTCGGGCTTCGGGTGCGGTGAGCGCACTGCCGCTGGCGCTCAATTCGCGTGTCTTCGTGGATTTGTTCTCCGGCGACCTGCCCGCCGCGGCGGCCCTGGTGCACGAGGCGGAGGCCGCGACCGAGCTCGCACAGATCAGGATGACGCCGTACGGAGCTATCGGCCTCGCCGCTTTCGAGGGGCGTGACGATCACACGACGCGGTTTCTCGCGTCGGAGCGGCGTGACGCCGCCGCGCGTGGTGAAGGGCTCAGCGTCTCCCTGACTCATTGGGCGAACGCATTGCTGAGCAATAGTCATGGCCGGTATCCGGCAGCTCTCGAATCCGCACGCGCGGCCGCCGCCCACCCTGAGGAGATGGTGGTCAGGTCCTGGAGTCTTGTCGAGCTCGTGGAAGCAGCATCTCGTACCGGTCACTCTGCCGCGGCCGCGGATGCCGCCGAGCAGCTGGCCGAGACAGCTCGGGCGAGCGGCACGGACTGGGCCGCGGGCGTCGCGGCGCGTTCGCAGGCGCAACTCGACGGTCCCCGCGCCGAGGAGCTTTACCGTGAAGCGGTCGACCGCCTTGAGCGCACGAACCTGCGCGTCGAGTCGGCTCGGGCCCGGTTGCTGTACGGCGAGTGGCTCCGACGTGCCGGTCGCCGACTGGAAGCACGTGAACAACTCCGATCGTCGTACGACGCGATGGCAGCGATGGGCCTGGAGGCGTTCGCTGGCCGAGCACGCCGCGAGCTCAACGCCACCGGCGAGACAGTCCGTAGACAGACGGTCGACACGCAGCACGAGCTCACGGCGCAGGAACTGCACATCGCCCGGCTCGCGGCGAGCGGCCTCACCAATGCCGAGATCGCCTCGGAGCTCTTCATCAGCCCACGCACCGTCGAGTGGCACATCCGCAAGGTCTTCACGAAGTTGCGCCTCACCGCGCGCCGGCAATTGGGCGACGCGCTGCGAGGGATCAACGCGGAGCCCTGATGCGGCGAAGAGTGCGCCGAGCGGGTACCGCGATGGTCAGGTCGGCAACTCGGTGCCGGCCTGCTCGGCGACCATGTAGGTGGCGTACCAGTCCGGCCAGGTCGCGTCCTTCTCGCCGGTGCGCTGCTCGTGCTCGCCGTGGGCGCGCGCAGCGCGGAGCAGCGCGTCTCGGAGGTCGCCGACCAGCTGTACGACGTGCCCGCGAGGTCGACGCGACCGGGAAGCCGGGCGGTGACCTCCTGCAGCAGCCAGATGTTGCCGTCGGGATCAGTGAACGAGGCGCGCGAGCGGTACGTACGACGCTCGGGGTCCGGTCCGCTCGATGGTCCGTGAGGGCCAGTGTGGAAGATCTCGTCGACGTCGACACCGGCGGCAGTGATGGCGTTCCGGGCGGCCACGATGTCTGAGACGACGAGGTACGCCTTCGCCGAGCCGGGCGTGGCCATGCTGGGGGCCGAGTCGAGCTGTACGGAGCACCACGAGCCAGGTGGCGTGAACTGAACGACACCGGAAGGCGTGACGTCCAAGCGCCATCCCAAGCGCTGGTAGAACTCCTTCGCTATGCGACGTCGGATACCGAAATGACGATCACCTCGACGTGCTTTTCGACCACGACGGCTGGGTGAGCGGCGTCGGGCCTTCCCCAGTGCCGCGATGACCTGGGGCCAGCTGATGACAAGCCTCAAGCAGTACGTCGAAACCGGCCGCGGTACGCCGCTGTACCGGAAGGACTGAACCACCGTCGCCGAAGTTGGGGCTGACTCGCTCGACGGATCAGCTGGTTGCCGAGGGTATCAGGCGGGATGCTCTCAGGATGCGCGGTTCAACCCGACCGCCCTCGAGAGTGCGGGCCGGTAACCAAGCCTGCGGGTTCGGCCTTTGCGCCGGCCCAGGTCTCGGACCAGTGGCTTACTTGGTCAGCACCGCCCTGTGCCCGGACCAGAAGCCGCCGTTCCCGCCGGCGAGCCCCTCGTACGGCGGGACGGTGTAGAGCCGGATTCGGTTGTCCAGGAAATCGGAGATCGCCAGCAGGCCGCCGTCGTCGCTGACGTCGAGCCCGGTGGTCTGGTTGCCGGCCACGATGGCGTCGAGCGGCCGTCCGGTCCTTGCGTCCAGTACGACCACGGAGCCCCATTCGGGGCCAGGGATGTAGTAGCTCTTCGGATTGTTTCGGCCGCGGCAGGATACGTACAACACTCTGCCGTCCGGGCTGAGGTCGATGGTGTTGGGGTGATCGTCGACTCTCGCCAGCCGCCGTACCTTGGCGGACGCCAGGTCGACGACGTAGACGGACGCGGTGCCCATGTCGCTGGCGTAGAGCCGTCGGCCGTCGCCGACCAGGTGCCGCATCGCGCCACCCGTGCGGAGCAGGAGTTTCTGCTTGCCGCTGCGAAGGTCGATCCTCGCGAGTTCGCCGTTGTCGTAGCCGGCGACGTAGAGGCTTCGCCCGTCGGGCGACGGGTAGAGGCCGCGCGGAGTGTGCACGGTCGGGATGACTTTCTGCACCCGCCACGACGGTAGGTCGATCACCGACACGTCGTGGCTGATCCAGTTCGCGGCGTAGAGCGTCCGTTCGTCCGGCGACAGCGACAGCACTTTCGTCCAGGCGCCCTTGACATCCACGCTGCGCCGTACTCGCCGGGTGGCGACGTCGACCTGCCAGACGGTGTGTGTCTCCATCTGCGACACGTATGCGGTGGTGCCATCGCGGGTGAAGATCACCTCGACTGCGCCGCCGTGCCGGCCGAGCCGGATGCCTGCCAACTTGGCACCCGATACCGCGTTGTGCACGGCGACGCCGTCGCCGCCGAGCAGCGTCACCCAGAGTTCCTTGCCGTCGGGGGTGAATGCGACCTGCTTGGGAGCTCGCCCGGTGGCGTAGCGGTTGACGGAGCGGACCAATTGACCGGACGGGTCCTTGAACCGGGTGCTGGGTGGGACCGTCGGAGTCGGCGACGGTCGGGTGGCGGTCGGCGTCGGCGTACTCGCGGATACCGGCGCGGGGGAGGTCGGGGAACCGCTGCTGGGAGCCGTGGACCCCGGCGCCGATGCTGCGGGCGCGGCGGGACCCGAGCATCCGGCCGCGGTCAGTACCGCGGCTGTGCAGAGCACTGCGGGAATCGCACTCAGCCCGCGCATTGAGCCAGCATAGTGTGCGCTTCGGTGCCGTTCCTCAATCGCGGCCGCTGTACATCTACTGCGGCACCGAGAACGTCCGGCTGTGGCTTCTTGACCTTGAGTGCGCACCGCCCTGGATGAGATCCACCGGACACCCGAGCGCAGCGCGCGCCGTCGCCAGACCGGCCATGGTTTGCTCGCGACCGCCCTGCGCTCTACGGGCAGTGCAGCAGGGTGGGGCGGACTGGCCGGGTTCGACCGGCGAGGCGTTGCCGGGGGCAGGTGAGGTGTCTAGGGTGAGCCGCACGAGCGAAGACTTCTCCTCGAAAGGTGCCCGCCATGCGCCGACTGGTTTCCGCGTTCCTTGTGTTCGGGCTAGCCCTCG
The DNA here is from genome assembly GCF_004348725.1 of Kribbella turkmenica. Classification (GTDB taxonomy): domain Bacteria; phylum Actinomycetota; class Actinomycetes; order Propionibacteriales; family Kribbellaceae; genus Kribbella; species Kribbella turkmenica. The sequence goes on along the minus strand of NZ_SMKR01000012.1, from coordinate 20,106 downwards.
CCTCCACGGCCACTGCGGCAGCCGACCCGCAGACGATCCCGAACGGCCCCTGGGTTCAGGACTCTCAGCAGGTGCGGCTCGAGCGCCTGCACTCGTACGACGAGATGGTGAAGGCGCTCCGGCAAATCCAGCGCCAGTCCAAGGGCCGGGTCTCGCTGGAGACCGTCGGCCGGTCGAACGAAGGCCGCGATCTCTACCTGGCGAAGGTGGGCACCGGTCCGACGAAGGTCCTCTACATCACCCAGCAGCACGGCAACGAGCCGCTCGGCACCGAGGCCGCGCTGCAATTGCTGCAGCGGCTCGGCAACGGCGGCGCCGGCTGGGACGCGATTCTTCGCAAGGTCACCCTGCTGGTCATTCCGAAGGTGAACCCGGACGGCTCCGAGCGGTTCCAGCGGCAGAACCATGACCCGGACTGTTCCGGTGCGTTCTGTACGCCGGGCGTCGGCTTCGACGTCAACCGGTGGCACGATCCCGCCGTGGCACCCGAGGACAACCCGGTGCCCGAGGCAGCCGCAGTGCAGCGGGTCGCCATTCGGTACCAGCCGGCGATGGTCGTCGACTACCACCATCAGGGCTCCTACCGCAGCGACGACGGTGACCTGATCACCACGTCGATCTTCTGGCCGAACCACCCCGACGCGCCGGCCCCGGCGGTCGCGCTGTCGCGGCAGATGTGCCTGGCCATCTTCGACACGCTGATGCATTACGGCTTCGCGGAGGTCAGCCAGTACCCGGGCACGCTGCCCCGCGGGATCGCGCGCAACTCTTACGGTATTCGCGGTGCCGGCAGTGTCCTGGTCGAGATGCGCGGCGATATCGGGCAGAAGAGTTCCGGGATGCTGGTCCGGACGGCGTACGCGACGATGGGGGCGCTCCTGGAGTCCGTCGCCGAGGGCACGGTCTTCACGCTGGATCCGGCCCGCGCAGACGAGATCCCGCTGCGTGGCGACTTCGTGGACGACCCGCACGAGGAATAGAACCACCAGCCGGGTCCCGTCGAACACCTCAAACGCGAGACCGACGACTGACTTCGGATCTTTGTGCCGCTTCGAGTTGGGTGTGTCCGTGGCGGCTGCCCTGCCAGGCCTGCTGCCAAGTGTCCGAGGGGGGACTTGAACCCCCACGCCCCGCGAAGGGCACTAGCACCTCAAGCTAGCGCGTCTGCCTATTCCGCCACCCGGACGAGTGGTCTGACCGCTCCGGGTGGGCCGGAGTGGTGCTGACCGGAGAACAGTAGCAAACACCAAGGGTGGAATTCACATCGGGCCGAGAGGACCCTTCGGCGGTGATGCCTCACGGTTCTCTGAGCAGCCGAGCGGCCTGGCGCGCTCGTCGTAGCGGCTCGGGGGTCCGGTGCCCGGCGAGGGATCGGGTGGCGACGGCTACCGCCGAGGCCAGGTCGGTGCGCCAGCCCGGGTGGACTACGAGCGGGTGGGTGCCCTGCTTGGTGCGCAGCCAGGTCGCGACCTGGTCTGGTCCGATGAACAGCGGCGAGGCCGCGCCCAGTACGTCGGCCGGCCAGTCGCCGGAGGCGGTCAGCGGGCGGTGAGTCACGCCGACCGTAGGCAGCTCCAGTACGGCGCCCAACTGCAACGCCAGCCCGGCTCGGCGCGGATGATCCCGCCCGGTCCCGTCCAGCAGAAGTACGTCGGGTTGCGGTGCGAGCCGGCGTACGACGTCCGCTAGGAGCGGGCCGAGACGGAGAGCGAGCAGACCGGGTACGTACGGAGCCGAGGCCTGACCGGGAACCAGGCACCGTCCGACGACTCCGCCTCGATCCATCACGACCGCGGCGGCCCAGGCCCGGTCACCCGCCGACCCCTTCCCGGACAGGCCGCGGGGAAAGCAGATCCACGCTCCGCCGACCAGGTACTGGCCTTCGGGTGTCCATTGTGGCGGTCTCGCCCGGGCAAGGTTTCGCTGGGACGAGACCAGATGGGCCTCAGTGGCCGGCCAATTCACGGCGGAACCAGTCGCGGGCCAGTACGGCGACCTGCTCGAGCGTGCCGGGTTCGGAGAAGAGATGGGTGGCGCCGGCGACGACCTGGAGCTCGTTGACGCATCGCAGCTCGTCCTGGGCGGCGCGGTTGACCTCGAGTACGTCGGCATCGAGCGCGCCGACGATCAGCAGTGTCGGCGCGGTGACTGCTGCCAGCCGCGGACCGGCCAGGTCGACGCGGCCGCCGCGCGAGACCACCGCGCCGACGCCGACGCCGACACCGGCGCCCTCGCCCGCGGTCCACAGCGCGGCGGCTCCGCCAGTGCTGGCGCCGAAGTACCCGACCGGCAGTTCGCCATGCCGATCAGCCGCCCACCGATGAGCAGCGTCCAGCCGGCCGGCCAGGAAGGGGATGTCGAAGACGTTGCGCCGATCGGCTGCCTCCTCCGCCGTCAGCAGGTCGAAGAGCAACGTGGCGAGCCGAGCCTCGTTGAGGACGTGCGCGACGTACTGGTTCCGGGGACTGTGCCGGCTGCTGTCACTGCCGTGGGCGAAGATCACCAGACCGTTCGCCGACGCCGGCACGACCAGGTCTCCGGGCAGTTCCAGGCCGGTCGACTCGAGCGTCACTCGCTCGGTCATCAGACCGGTGCCGAGCCGTCTGCCGAGCCGGCGGGATGCTCGACCAGAGCGATCACGCGGGCCGAGAGGAAGCGGGCGGTACGGATCGGCGTGCCGGACCGGGTGACCTCGACGACCTCGGTCAGGTTCCGGGTGGAGTTGATCTCGACCCGGCGGCCGGCCTTGGTCGCGGTGATCTCGTACGTCGACACGCCGCTGCCGGTGTCGACGACGATCTCTACCCGGTCGCCTCTCATACCTTTCAGATACCCGGCTGTGCGGGATGTCATTCGAGCGGGGGAGGATAGGCGGCATGACTACTCCGACGCCCAGCGAGCGTACGTCGTACACCCCCGACGCCGAGGTGGTGGAGCTCTGCAGCGAGCTGATCCGGATCGACACCACGAACTACGGCAACGGCAAGAGCAACGGAGAGCGGGTGGCCGCGGAGTACGTCGCGGCCAAGCTGGACGAGGTCGGGATCGAGTCCACGATCTACGAGTCGGAGCCGGGCCGGGCGACGCTGGTGGCTCACTGGGAGGGCGAGGACCAGTCGGCCGACCCGTTGCTCGTCCACGGGCACCTGGACGTCGTACCGGCGGACGCGAAGGACTGGAAGGTGGATCCGTTCGCCGGGGACATCTTCGACGGGTGCGTGTGGGGCCGGGGCGCGGTCGACATGAAGGACTTCGACGCGATGGTGCTGTCGGTGGTCCGGGCGCGGCAGCGGGCCGGGGTGAAGCCGCGGCGGCCGGTCCGGCTGGTGTTCACCGCTGACGAGGAGGCCGGCGGGGTGTACGGCGCGCAGTGGCTGATCAACAACCATCCGGACACCGTCGCGGACTGCACCGAGGGGATCGGCGAGGTCGGCGGGTTCTCGGTCACGGTGCAGGACGACCTGCGGCTGTACCTGATCGAGACCGCCGAGAAGGGGATGAGCTGGATGCGGCTCAAGGCCCGGGGTACGGCGGGCCACGGATCGATGGTGAACCACGACAACGCGGTCACCAACCTGGTCGAGGCGGTCACCCGGATCGGCGGGCACGAGTGGCCGCTGCGGCTCACGTCGACGGTCCGGGAGTTCCTGAAGACGCTGGAGGACGTGCTCGGGGTGGAGCTCGACCCGGAGGACATGACCGCCACGCTGGCGAAGCTGGGCTCGTTCAGCCGGATGTTCGGTGCCACCATCCGGAACACGGCCAATCCGACCATGCTGAACGCCGGGTACAAGGTGAATGTGATCCCGGGGGACGCCGAGGCGCACGTCGACGGCCGGTTCCTGCCGGGGTACGAGGACGAGTTCTTCGCGACCGTCGACGAGCTGATCGGCGACAAGGTGCAGCGCGAGACCGTGGTCGAGGACATCGCGCTCGAGACCGAGTTCAGCGGTGGCCTGGTCGAGGCGATGAAGGCGTGCCTGGCCGCCGAGGACCCGCAGAGCCGGACCGCGCCGCTGCTGATGTCGGGCGGTACGGACGCGAAGTCGTGGAGCCGGCTCGGCATCCGCTGCTTCGGCTTCGTCCCGCTGCAGCTGCCGCCGGACCTGGACTTCATGGGCATGTTCCACGGCATCGACGAGCGCGTGCCGACGGCGTCCCTGGAGTTCGGCTCCCGGGTCCTGGACCGCTTCCTGGACGAGGCGTAGGTTCAGCGCTTCAGCCGCGGCGGCCGGTGCGTGACCTCCTCGATGTCCTGGGCCGCCGCGAGCACCAGCCGGTGCGACAGCTCCGACAGCGCCCGGGCGGCCGCGAGCTCGTCGCCGATCTGCGGTACTTCGACATCGTGCGGGTGCCGGTACGCCGTACCGCGGCCGGCCAGCTGTTCTCCGTCGGTTCGCAACCTGGCCTCGGCGTGCGTCGTCCGTTCGCCCTCGACCTCGTCGATCGTGATGTCCACCGTCCACTGCCGTACTGTCATCGGACTCACCCCCACCGACCAGCGTCGTCCCGCCGGGGCCCGGCTCACAAGAGGTTGAGAGTGGTCCGGAGGTTCGGTAGGTGCCGGATCAGCGGCTTCGGCGGGGTCGGCGTGGTGACGAGGGAGAGCGTGAGGCGGTAGCGGAACGGCGCGGGCACCAGCCGCTCGCCCGGACGGAGCTCCGTGGCGAGCGCGCTGCGCGGCACCAGGGCCAGTTGCGTACGGCGGCGCGCCATGCCGACCGTGGTTCCCAGTGTCACGCCCCGGCGCGGGACGGCACCGAGTGCGACCAGGCGGGCGTGGATGTCCTCGGCGCCACGGTCGTAGGTGGAGAACGGGATCGGGCGGTCCTTCAGCGGTTGTCTGCCGCGGCCCGGTGGTGCCGCGCCGGGCGGGACGAACAGGACGAGCTCGTCCCGGCCGACCCGGCGGGCGACGGTCCCACGAGGCAGCGTCATCTGGTCGGCGATGGCGATGAACGCGGCGTCCGTGGTGCCCTCGGCGATCCGCTCGACCAGGAAGTGGCCGTGGTCCACCTGCTGCTGGATTTCCAGGTCGGGCAGGGCCGCGTCGAGGACCGGGAACAGGATCGGGGCCATGCTGGCGAAGGTGCCGATCACGAGCCGGTGGCCGGCGGCGGCCGCGCGGGTGGCGTCGTACACCTCCTCGAGGTGGCCGAGGATGTGGTCGGCCCGGCGGCCGAGCTCGGCGCCGGCGGGGGTCGGACGGGCGCCGCGGGTGTCGCGCTCGAACAACCTGGTGCCGCACATTCGCTCCAGCCGGGCCAGTCGCTGGGACGCGGACGGTTGCGAGATGCGCAGCTCGCGGGCGGCGGTGCCGACCGAGCCGGTGCGGGCGATCGCCTGCACCAGCCGGAGGTCCTCGACCGCTGGTAATGAGGCCATAGCTTCAGCCTATGGCAAGCACCGAAGACTCGCCGGCTACCCGGACGATCTGATATCCCCAAGAATCGCGGGCATGAGAGCGAGGAGCGAGGCGTTCGCGCTGCTGGCCGGTGGGGCCTCGGCGGACCTTGCGTTCCGGATCGCGCAGGTCGCGTTGCCGCTCGTGATCCTCCACGAGACCGGATCGGTGGCGGCGACCGGGCTGGTCGGCGGTGCGTCCGGCGTACCGGTGTTGCTGTCGCCGTGGTGGGCCAGGAAGGCGCGGCAGTGGGTGGATTCGGGTTCACGGCTTGCGGTCGTTGCCGTAGTGCAAGCCTTGGCTCTTGCGACTGTGCCGGCCGCGGCGATGCTGGGACTGCTCACACCCGAACTGTTGGTTGTCAGCGGGCTGCTGCTCGGGTGCAGCGAGGCACTGGCGACACCCGGCCGGTCCGCACTGCTGGCTGACACCGGAGACCGGTGGGGCGAGGGGAAGGCCGTCGTACTGCTCACCTGGCAGGACGGCCTGCGCAGGATCGGCATGATGATCGGACCGGTCGTCGGAGCGTTCGCGGTGTCGACAGGGCTGACGAACGGCCTCCTGTGGGTCGAGGCGGTCGCCGTCGCGGCCGCAGGGCTCCTGGCGTGCACAGTGAGAGCGGAGCGGGCTCCGGCGGACACGCCGACGCCCTCGATCCGGGCCAGCCTCAGACACCGGCCGGACGTACTCCACGGCTGGATCGTCCGGGGGACCGGGTGTGCGACCTGGTTCGCCTTCACGCTCGGCCTGTCGGTGATCGGTGCACAACGCGGCGAGCCCGGCGTGTACCTGGCAGCCGGGATGACCGGGTACGGCGTAGGATCGGTGATCGGCACGGCCGTCTCACTGGCCGTCGTACGGCGGTTGCCACCCGTGCTCCTGGCCGGGATGGCGTGGGCGTTCGTGGGTCTCTGCTGGACCGGGATGGGGCTGTGGGCGCATCCGCCGGTCATCGCGCTGATGGGCGCGCTCTCGGGAATCAGCGTGGCCCTCGGGATCGCCGCCATCTCGGTCCTGATCACCAGGACCTCGCACGGCCCGGAGCGGCGCGCGTTGCTCTCCGGCCAGACGGTGGTCGTCAACGCCGGCAGCTCCGCCGGGATGCTGGCCGGCGGGCCGATCATCGCCGCGGCCGGCGCCGAGGTCACGCTGGTCGGCGCGGGGCTGCTGACCACCCTGGTCGCGCTGATCATCCTGGTGAAGGCAGGACCGTCGCGGTGCGGGACTGCGGGGCGAGATCGTCAGCACCACCCTGACCGAGCGGCCTGAGTGCCTGGAGCGGCTGTACGACTTCGCCGACGCGTGGCCGGAGTTCATGCACGACGACCCGATCGGCAACGCCTTCATGGGTCTGCTGCCGGACGCGTTACCGGACCAGTGCGTGGTCGCGACCGAGGACGGCGAACTCGTCGCCCACGGCCGCAGCATCCCGTTCGTTCCCGGACGAGCACCGTCTCGAGCTGTTGTCCGGCGGCTGGGACCGGGGTTCTGCAGCGCGGCTTCGCTGACCTCCGCCACGGCCGGACGCCGAACGTCTCCAGCGCGCTCGAGATCCTGATCCGACCGTCGCACCTCGGCCGCGGACTGTCCCACCGGATGCTCGCTACGTTGCGCGCCGCCGTGAAGGCCAACGGCCACAGCATCCTTGTTCGCGCCGGTCCGCCCGAACGGCAAGACGGACGCCGCCCTCCCGATGACGGATTACATCAAGGAGGTCAGGGAGAATGTCCCGGCCGACCCGTGGTTGCGCGTCACCGTCAAAGCCGGCGGCAAGATCGTCCAGGTCGCGGGGCGTCCCGGTCCACGTCGACGTACCTCACGATCACGCCGGCTACGGAGAACCCAACGTCCGGGCCCAGCACGATCTTCGAAACCCCAACTAGTTGGGGTGCCCACAGCAACGAGTGCGTCGCAGCATCGATGGCATGAGTACTACGGAAAGTAACAAAGACACCGTCCGCGACCTGATCGACGGGCTGTTCACGAAAGGCGACCCCGGCGCGGTCGACACCTACCTCGCCGAGGACTTCGTCAACCACGACCCACCGTTCGGGGTCACGCCGGACCGCGACGGGATGCGGGTCGCCGGCGCGATGATGCGGGCGGCGTTCCCGGACTGGCACAGCGAGCTCCACGAACTGGTTGCCGAGGGCGACATCGTGGTGGAGCGGTTCACGGCGTCCGGCACGCACCGTGGCGAGGTGATGGGGGTCGCCCCCACCGGCAGGACCGTCAGGCTGCCCGGGATCAACATCTTCCGGGTGCGCGACGGCCTGGTCCGCGAGCGCTGGGGGAGACTCGACGAGCTCGGGTTCCTCCGGCAACTGGGCGTCGTACCGGATCAGTCGTAGCATCACGATCATGGGGGCGGCGGATCGCCTGGAAGTGCTGATCCAGCGGTGCTACGCGGGGCTGGACGCCGATCAGCTGCGGTCCGAGGTGCTGATCCGGCTGAAGCGGCTGATGACGGTCGACGCGGCCTTCTTCGCGACGGTCGATCCGGCCACGGTCCTGTTCACCTCGGCGAGCGCGGACGAGCCGCTCGGCGAGGTGACCGAGCAGTTCCTGTGGAACGAGTTCGGGCAGGACGACGTGAACAAGTTCACCGCCCTCGCGGCCGCGCCGGACCCGGTGAACTCGCTCGGCCACGCCACCAAGGGGGAGTGGCCGAGCAGCGCCCGGTACGTCCAGGTGATGCGACCGCTCGGTCTCGGCGACGAGCTCCGGGCAGCGCTGAGGTCCAACGGGCGCTGCTGGGGTGTCATCTGCCTGCACCGGGAGAACGCGGCGGCCGGCTTCTCGGAGCAGGAACTCCAGCTCGTACGTCGCCTCGGGCCGCATCTCGCTGAAGGTCTGCGCCGGAGCCTCCTGGCCGGGCGGGTCGACGACAGCGAGGTGGGGCCGGGGGTCGTGGTCCTCGATGCGTCGCACCGCTTGGCGTCGATGAGCGCGGAGGCCGAGCACTGGATGACGGAGCTGGAACCGACACGAGCCGCCGAGATCCCGGTCGCCGTGCGAGCCGTGGCGGCGCAGCTCACCCGTGTCCATGAGCTGCCGGCACCTCCGGCGCTCAAGGTGCGGACGCGGTCCGGCCGGTGGCTCGCGCTGCATGCATCGACCCTCCAGGGAGCCGACGGCCGGCGGACCGCGGTAGTGATCGAGCCGGCCACGGCCGCACAGCTCGGGTCGTTCCTACTCGATCTGCACGGGCTGACCCCAGCTCAGCAGCGGGTCACCGAGCTGCTGCTGAAGGGCTACTCGACCCGGCAGATCGTCGAGCAGCTGTGTCTGTCCCCGCACACGGTGCAGGAACACGTCCGGGCGGCGTTCGACAAAGTGGGCGTCGGCAGTCGCCGTGAGCTGGTGACCGCCCTGCTCACAGGGTCCGCATCACCCGGATGATGCGGCGGCGGAGCCAGACCCGGCGGGTGCCGTCGGGGTAGCGGCGGAGGCGGGCCAGCTCCCAGCCGCCGTACTCGGCGTGCTCGGTCAGCAACCGGCGGACCGCACCGCGCGACTCCGTCCTGGACACCTCGAACTGCTGCAGTTCGTATTCGGCCATCCGCACCTCCAGTCCTGCCTACGACACGTCCTCCAGCGCTGCGACGATCGCGGGCGGGAGGGTGAGCTCCTCCACACCCAGGACCGACTTCAGCTGCATCGCCGTCCGGGCCCCGACGATCGCCGCCGACACGCCCGGCCGGTCCCGCACCCAGGTGAGTGCCACCTCGAGCGGTGTCCAGCCGAGCCCGTCGGCGGCTCGCGCGACTGCCTCCACGATGCCCGACCCGCGGCCGTCCAGGTAGGGGTCGACGAATCTGGACAGATGCTGGGACGCCGCCCGGGAGTCCGCCGGGATCCCGGTGCGGTACTTGCCAGTCAACACACCTCGGCCAAGCGGCGACCAGGCCAGGATCCCGATGCCCAGCCCGCCGGCCGCCCGGATCGCGTCCGCCTCGGCGTCCCGGGCGAGCAGCGAGTACTCCACCTGGTTCGACACCGGGACCGCGCGACCGGGCCAGGCCTGCTGCCAGGTGACCGCGCGGGCCGACTTCCAGCCCGCGTAGTTCGAAACGCCGACATACCGCACCTTGCCCGAGCTGACCGCATGGTCGAGCGCCGACAGCGTCTCCTCCAGCGGTACGTCGTCCGACCAGGTGTGCAGCTGCCAGAGGTCGAGGTGGTCGACGTTCAGCCGGCGCAGCGAGCCCTCCAGGTCGCGCAGCAGGGCGCCGCGGGAGGTGTCGGTGATCCGCTCGCCGCGGCGGACGCTGAATCCGGCCTTGGTCGCGATCACCAGGTCGTCGCGGTCCACCACGTCGCCGAGCAGAGAGCCGATCAGTCGCTCGCTGTCACCGTCGCCGTACGCCGCCGCGGTGTCGATCAGCGTCCCACCGGCCGCGACGAACGCGGCCAGCTGCTCGCGCGCCTCGTGCTCGTCGGTGTCCCGTCCCCAGGACATGGTGCCGAGACCGAGGCGGCTCACCGCCAGTCCACTGTGACCGAGATAGCGCTGCTGCATGAGACCGAGCCTATTGGCCGCCACCGACAACGGCTCGTTAGGCTCGCCTGTCATGCGACTCGGACTCAACATCGGCTTCGTCTTCGGTGGCGACGACCATCTGGATCATCTGAGGCTGGTGAAGGAGGCCGAACGGCTCGGATTCTCGGTCACCTGGGCCGCGGAGGCGTACGGTTCGGACGCCGCCACGCTGCTGGCCTGGATCGCCGCCCAGACCTCGACCATCGACGTCGGCGCCGCGGTGTTCCAGATCCCGGCCCGGACCCCGGCGATGGCCGCGATGACGGCCGCCACCTTGGACCGGCTGTCCAACGGCCGGTTCCGGCTCGGCCTGGGCGTGTCCGGACCGCAGGTGTCCGAGGGCTGGCACGGCGTCCGGTTCGACAAGCCGCTGGCCCGCACCCGGGAATACGTCGCGATCGTGAACGCGGCGATGCGACGTGAGACGGTGGCCTTCGAAGGTGAGCACTTCACGCTGCCGCTGCCCGACGGCCCGGGCAAGGCGCTCAAGCTGTCGATCCACCCGATCCGCGACCACGTGCCGGTGTACCTGGCCGCGGTCGGGCCGAAGAACCTCGAGCTGGCCGGCGAGATCGCCGACGGCTGGCTCGGCATCCTCAACGACCCCGCCTATCTGGGAGAGCAGTTGAAACACATCGCGACGGGCCGCCAGACCTGTCAGAAGGGGCTCGACGACTTCGACGTCGTCGCGTCCGTGCCGGTGATGACCGGTGCCGACCTGCAGGCCGCGGCCGACCCGATCCGCGGGTACGCCGCGCTCTACATCGGCGGCATGGGCAGCCGGGAGAAGAACTTCTACAACGCGCTCGCGGTCCGGATGGGGTACGCCGAGGAGGCCAAGCGGATCCAGGACCTGTACCTGGACAAGCAGCACCGGGACGCGATGGCCGCCGTACCGCACGGGTTCATCGACGGAATCTCGCTGCTCGGCGACAAGGAGCGGATGGCCGAGAAGCTGACCGCGTACGCCGAGGCCGGGGCGACCACGGTCGCGCTGACGCCGTTCGCGCCGACCGTGGACCAGCGGATCGCCGACCTGCGCACCGTCGCCGAGGCGCTCGAGCTCGCCGGAGTGGGTGACTGAGTGTCCATCTGGGAAGCCATCGTCCTCGGCATCGTCGAGGGCCTGACCGAGTTCCTGCCGGTGTCGAGCACCGGGCACCTCACCATCACCTCGAAGATGCTCGGCCAGCAGATCGACGACCCGGCGATCACGGCGTTCACTGCGGTGATCCAGTTCGGTGCGATCGCGGCCGTGGTGCTGTTCATGTGGAAGGACATCCGGACGTACGCCGTCGCGTGGTTCAAGGGACTGCGGCACCCCGAGTACCGGGGTGAGTTCGATCACCGGATGGGCTGGTTCGTGATCATCGGCTCGCTGCCGATCTGCGTCGTCGGGTACCTCGGCCGGAGCATCATCGCCGGCCCGCTGCGGAGCATGTGGTGGGTCGCGGCGTCACTGATCGGCTGGTCGTTCGTGATGGTCGCGGCCGAGCGTCTCAGCAGCAAGAGCCGCCCGCTGACCCGGATCACGCTGATCGACGCGGTCGTGATGGGGGTCATCCAGTGCCTCGCGCTGATCCCCGGGGTGTCGCGCTCCGGCGCCACCATCTCGGCCGGCCTGTTCTGCGGCCTGGACCGGGTCGCGGCGACGAAGATGGCGTTCCTGCTCGGCATCCCGGCCCTCGTCGGCGCGGCGATCTTCGAGCTCCCGCACGCCCTCGACGGCTCGGTCGGGCTGGTCCCGGTCGTGGTCGGCACGGTCGTCAGCTTCGTCGTCGCCTACGCCTCGGTCGCCTGGCTCCTCAAGTTCGTCGCCAAGCACACCATCGAGGTCTTCGCGTTCTACCGAGTCCTCCTCGGCATAGTCATCGTCATCCTGCTCGCCACCAGCACGATCACCGCCACCTGATCCCGCGTGCAAACCGACAGGAGGTGTCCCGCTCGGCGTCCGTCAGGACTTCACCGGCGAGCGTGGCGTCGACCGACCGAGCGCGACACCTCCTGTCGAGTTGCACATCAGAGCCAGCCGACCTTGCGGAAGAAGCGGTACATGGTGAAGCAGACGGCGGCCATCAGCAGGAGTACGGCGTAGTAGCCGTAGTGCCAGCGGAGCTCGGGCATGTTGTCGAAGTTCATCCCGTAGATCCCGGCCACCATGGTCGGGACGGCGGCGATCGCGACCCATGCCGAGATCCGGCGCATGTCGTCGTTCTGCTGGACCGAGACCCGGGCGAGATGTGCGGCCAGGGCCGAGCTGAGCAGGGTGTCGAGCGCCTCGGTCTGGTCGGAGACCCGGCTGACGTGGTCGGCAACGTCGCGGAAGAACGGCGCGGCCTTCGGGCTGATCCCGGGTACGCCGTGGGCGAACTGCTCGATCGGGTCGCGCAGCGGCTGGATCGCGCGGCGCATCTCGAGCACCTCGCGCTTGAGCTTGTAGATCCGCTCGGCGTCGCTGGTGCGCTCGGGGGAGAACACCGAGCTCTCCACCTCGTCGACGTCGACCTCGACCTGGTCGGCGACCTCCTCGTACCCGTCGACGACCGAGTCGCAGACCGCCCAGAGAACGGCGGCCGGGCCGTGGCCGAGCATCGACGCCCGTTCCTCCAGCTGCTGCCGGGTGGTCGCGAGCTCACCGCCCTCGCCGTGCCGGACGGTGACGACGTACCGCGGGCCGACGAAGACGCTGACCTGGCCGGTCTCCACGGCGTCGCCCTCGTCGACGTACCACAGGGTCCGGAGCACGACGACGATCGCGTCGCCGAAGCGCTCGACCTTGGGACGCTGGTGGGCCTTGAGCGCGTCCTCGACGGCCAGCTCGTGCAGGCCGAACAGCCGCTGCACCCGGCGCATCTCCGCGTCCGACGGCTCGTGCAGCCCGACCCACCCGAACGCCGCGCCGTCGTCGTCGATGGCCTGGGCAACAGTCTCGGGATCCTTCGGCAGGTCCTGCCGCTCACCCTCGGCATACACGCCACAGTCCACGATCACGCCACCCATGATGGCAGCAGGGCTTGCCTCGACCGGATAACGTGCAGACCATGCCCACGGTGATTCTGGTCCGGCACGGCCGCAGCGCCGCGAACACGTCCGGCACACTGGCCGGCCGCACGCCGGGGGTGAAGCTGGACGAGACCGGTCTGCAGCAGGCCGAGGCGGTCGCGCAGCGGCTGGCCGAGCTGCCGCTGGCGGCGATCGTCACCTCGCCGCTGGAGCGGTGCAAGCAGACCGCAGTGGCGATCGCGAGACCTCATGCCGAGTTGCGCCCGGCAACGGATCGGCGACTGACCGAGTGTGGGTACGGCGACTGGACCGGGCAGAAGCTGACGGCGCTGATGAAGGACCCGCTGTGGTCGGTCGTGCAGCAGCACCCGTCGGCCGTGACGTTCCCGAACGGGGAGTCGATGCGGGCGATGCAGCAGCGCGCGGTGGACGCCGTACGGGCGCACGACGCGGCGCTGGCGCAGTCGCACGGCGACGACGCGCTGTGGGTTGCGGTGTCGCACGGGGACGTGATCAAGGCGATCGTCGCGGACGCCCTCGCGCAGCACCTGGACACGTTCCAGCGGATCGTCGTGGACACCGCGTCGACCACGATCATCACCTACACCAAGACCCGCCCGTTCCTGGTCCGGCTGAACGACTCCGGCAGCGAGCTCGCCAGTCTGGTCCCGAAGCCGGCCACCGGAAAGCGGACCAGAAAGCAGTCCTCGGACGCGGTGGTCGGCGGACGGTGACGAAGAACCTGCCCGTCAGTCCCGCGCCTACTGCGCGGCACTCGGACTGACGGGCATGTTCTAGGGTCTAGTCATGGCGCGAGTTGTGCATTCCTACGACGACCCGGACCGGTTCGTCGCCGGCACCGTCGGGGAACCCGGTGCGAGGACGTTCTTCCTGCAGGCGCGGGCCGGCACCCGGCTGACGTCGGTGGCCTGTGAGAAGGAACAGGTGATGGCGCTCGCCGAGCGGCTGGACGTCATGCTGGACGAGGTCGCCCGGCGCTTCGACCGCGATCCGGTGGCCCCGGCCGGGGTCGACGACACCGATCCGCTGGAGCAGCCGATCGAGGAGGAGTTCCGGGCCGGGACGATGACGCTGGCCTGGGAGGCGGATGCCGAGCGGGTGGTGATCGAGGTGTTCTCGGTCGTCACCGGCGAGCAGGCCGAGCTGGAGGAGACCGACCCGGTCACGGCCGCGATGGAGTCCGAGGACGCCGAGGTGTTCATCGTCCGGATCAGCGAGGAGCGGGCGCGCGCGTTCGCCCGCCGGGCGGTCGCCCTGGTTGCGTCCGGCCGGCCGAGCTGCCCGTTCTGCGGGCGCCCGATCGACCCGGACGGCCACATCTGCCCGCGCGCCAACGGTTACCGCAGGCACCTACCGGAATGATCGACCTGGACCTGCTCGCCCACGGGGAGCTGTCCCTGCACGGCCGGCTGGTGGCGGCGTCGAACGGCACGTTCCAGGGCTCGGTCAGCCGGGGCGACGACTCCGCGACGGTGGTCTACAAACCGGTCCAGGGGGAGCGGCCGCTGTGGGACTTCCCGGACGGCACGCTGGCCCAGCGTGAGTACGCGTCGTACGTCGTCTCGGAGGCGCTCGGCTGGTCGCTGGTGCCGCCGACGCTGTTGCGGGACGGTCCGCTCGGCGAGGGCATGGTCCAGCTGTGGATCGAGGAGGCCGACCTCGGGCCGGAGGAGACCGAGCTGGTGGACATCGTCCCGCAGGGCCGGGTGCCGGACGGCTGGATCGGCGTCCTCGACGCGCTCGACGGCCGGCACAACCCGGTGACGCTGGTGCACGCGGACAACCAGGCGCTGCGGCGGATGGCGGTGTTCGATGCCGTGGTCAACAATGCCGACCGCAAGGGCGGCCATGTGCTGAACCCCGGGGACGGGCGCGTGTTCGGCGTCGACCACGGAGTCACCTTCAACGCCGACGACAAGCTGCGGACCGTGCTGTGGGGCTGGGCCGGTGAGCCGATCCCGGCCGACATGCTGGACGACGTCCGCGCACTGGCCGACCAGCTCGCCGGCGGCCTCGGGCAGCAGCTGTGCGAGCTCATCACCGCGGTCGAGCTGACCGCGACCCGGGAGCGGTGCGCGATGCTGCTGAAGACCGGTGTGCACCCCTACCCGAGCGACGACTGGCCGGCCGTTCCCTGGCCGGCTTTCTGACCGTTCAGGTACGTGCTGAAGCTGAAGGCGTCGGCTTACCCGACCCGGCGGGCGATCGTGGCTACGGTCGCGCGCGCCGGGTTCGGTGAGCAGGTCGGCCAGCGTCCAGCCGGCGGCGGGCGCCCCCTGCATCCAAGCACCCGGCTGTGCTCGGTCTGGGGCGCTGGGCAGCAAGAAGTCACCCGGCATCGCCGATGGCGGTGCGATTGCGGAACTGTGCACGACCGCGATGAGAACGCGGCCCGCAATATCCTGGCGGCCGGGCAGGCCGCGACTGCCTGTGGAGACGGTGTAGGACCGGACGCGAGTCCGGCAGTCGTCGGCGAAGCAGGAACCCGCCGGAGTGCCGGGTGACGGCACGGAAGGAATCCCCGTCGTTCATGCCCGGGAGGACGTCAAATAAGCTCCTGAGCATGCAGGCGTGGACGAAACCAGACATCCCGGTCGTGCCGGGTCGGGCCCGGCGGCTGCGCCTCTACGACACCGCCTCCGGAGGGCCGGTCGAGGTGCCGCCGGCCGAGGGCGGGGCGGCGCGGATGTACGTGTGCGGGATCACGCCGTATGACGCCACCCACATGGGGCACGCGGCCACGTACGTGACGTTCGACCTGATCAACCGGGTCTGGCGTGACGCCGGGTACGAGGTGCAGTACACGCAGAACATCACCGACGTCGACGATCCGCTGCTCGAGCGGGCGGCCGCGACCGGGGTGGAGTGGACGGACTTGGCCGAGCAGGAGATCCAGCTGTTCCGCGACGACATGACCGCGCTCCGGGTGATCCCGCCGCAGAGCTACGTCGGCGTGGTCGAGTCGATCGACCTGGTCGCCGGCGCGGTCGAGGACCTGCAGCGGGCGGGCGCGGTCTACTCCGTCGACGGCGACCTGTACTTCGCGGTGAAAGCAGATCCGGCCTTCGGCGGCGTGTCCGGGTACGACCGGGAGACCATGCGCGAGCTGTTCGCCGAGCGCGGCGGCGACCCGGACCGCGAGGGCAAGCGGGACCCGTTGGACAGCCTGCTGTGGCGGCACGAGCGACCGGGCGAACCCGCCTGGGACTCGTCCGTCGGCCGCGGCCGGCCGGGCTGGCACGTGGAGTGCTCGGCGATCGCGCTGAAACACCTCGGGATGACATTCGACGTCCAGGGCGGCGGGTCGGACCTGATCTTCCCGCACCACGAGATGTCCGCCAGCGGCGCGCAGGTGGCGACCGGGGAGTACCCGTTCGCCCGGGCCTACGTACACCAGGCGATGGTCGGCCTGGACGGCGAGAAGATGTCGAAGTCCAAGGGCAACCTGGTGCTGGTGTCGAAGGAGCGCCTGGCCGGATCCGACCCGATGGCGATCCGGCTGGCGCTCCTCGCGCACCACTACCGCACGGACTGGTTCTGGACGTCGACCGAGCTGCTGGACGCCCAGGAGCGGCTGGACGTCTGGCGTGGCGCAGTGACCCGCGGCTCGGGACCGGACGGTGCGGCCGCGGTCGACGCCGTCCGTGCCGCGCTCGCGAACGACCTCGACACGGTGGCGGCGCTGTCCGCGATCGACACCTGGGCCGAGACGAACGGCGACGACACCGAGGCGCCGGCGCTGGTCGTTCAGGCCGTTGACGCGCTGCTCGGGGTCAAGCTGGCGGTGTAATGGGCGGCGATCTCGTCGCTCGTGGTCAGCCAGACGTCGGGCTGTGACGCCAGGAACGCCAGTGCCTCGTCCAGGTACTTCGTCCGGAACGCCTGCCCGATCACGAACGGGTGCAGAGCCAACGGCATCACCCGGCCGCCGTGCTCCGACTCGGCGCTGAGAACGGCGTACTGGTCCTTGATCATCTGGACGAACTCGGGGCCGGTGATGCCGCGCTGGAAGATGATCAGGTCGTTCAGTTCGACCGTGTACGGGACGCTGAGCATGCCCGGCACGTTGAGCCGGTAGGGCTGATCGTCGTTGGTCCAGTCCAGCACGTAGCTCAGCCCGAGCTCGGCCAGCAGTTCCGGAGTGTTGTGGGTCTCGGTCAACCCCGGGCCCATCCAGCCCTTCGGCCGGCTGCCGGTGGCGGATTCGATCGTGTCGACGATGTCAATGAGGACTCGGCGTTCCTCGTCCGGCGCGAGGCCGGTGTGCAGCGAGGAGTTGGTCCTGCCGTGGGCCAGCCAGGCCCAGCCGCGGTCCACGCCGGCCGTGATGATCTGCGGGTTGTGCTCGGCCGCCATCGAGTTCAGCAGCACGCTCGCCCGGACGCCGTGGCGGTCGAGGACGTCCATGGTCCGCCAGATGCCGACCCGCGCGCCGTAGTCGCGCCAGCCGTGGTTCAGCGGGTCGGGCTTCAGTTCGAGCGGCCAGATGCTGGTGGACGGCAGGTCGGGCAGGAAGTGCTCGATGTTGAGGCCGACGTAGAAGGCGACCCGCTTGCCGTCGGGCCAGGTCAGCGGCGGGCGTTCGGTGATCGGGCTGTAGTCGAAGAGCGTCATACCGGCACGGTAAAATCTGACATCAGTGTCAGGTTCAAGTCCCGGTGGAGGATCGATGCGGATCGGCGAGCTGGCCCGGCGGACCGGGGTGAGCGAACGGTCGCTGCGGTACTACGAGCAGCACGGCCTGCTGGCGTCGGAGCGGACCCCCGGCGGCCAGCGCGACTACGCCGAGCGCGCCGTCGACCGGGTCATCCTGATCCAGGAGTTGTACGCCGCCGGCCTGCACAGCAAGAAGATCGCCGAGCTGCTCCCGTGCATGCGCGACCCCGACGGCGGCCCGAACGAACGCGCGACCCCCGAGCTGGTGACCGAGCTGACCGCCGAGCGCGATCGGATCGACCGGATGATCGCCGACCTGACGAACTCCCGCGCGGTCCTGGACGACGTGATCTCGGCGGCTGCCCGCGAGCTCTAGTGCTCAGCCGGTCACCGGGTGGTGGGTCTCGACCGGCGTCGGGATCGGCGCGACCGGCGGCTGGTCGAGCGGCGCCGGCAGCGTCGGCTGCGGGGTCGGCTGCGGGGTCGGCGCCGGCTTCGGCTTGCCGGCCGGTGGCGCGCAGGTCGCCGACGCGAGCCGGATCACCTCAGCGCCGTCGCCCAGGTTGATCGTCAGCCCGGTGATCGTGAACGAGCCGTCCGGCCGCTGGGTCCGTTCGTTGACGGTGATCGTGGCCAGCGGGGCGGCCGGGATCGTCACGGACTCCTCGGTGGCCGGTACGGCGACCTTCTGCCCGAGCACCGTGAGCGAGCCGATGTCGACGCCGCCGTCGTCACCGGTGCACCAGACGTTGACGGCATCGATCCCGAGCAGCGAGCTCGGCGGCGTGAGCAGCAGGTTGCACAGCTCCGGCAGGTTCTTGACCGGCAGATCGGCCGTGCTCGGGGCCGGCAGCGGCAGGCCGAGGTCGGGGAGCGGGAGATCGGGAATCGGCAGGTCGTCGGCGCCGGTCGCCGGCAGGCTGGCGCAGGTCTGCTTCAGCTCCGGCGGGACCTCGACCCGGCTGAGGACGTCCGGGCCGACGGTCACGTCGAACAGCTCCACCGACGCCGCGTCGTTCCCGGCCGACACGGTCCCGGCCCGGACCGACAGCAGCGGGTTGTCCGGCAGTTCGAGCGCCGACGAACTACGCCGCTTGCCGTCGAGCGATTCGGCGTACGGCGTCTTCTCGATCGGCACCTGGCCGTCCGCGCTGACGGCGTACGCCGACGACGGCCGGACAGTCGCGTTGCCGACCGGTGAACTGGCGACCAGGCTGAACGCCACCACACCGGTCACCGCGGTGAGAGTCAGCGCGGTCGGCACGAGGTGTCGTCGCATCTCTTCTCCGTTTACTTGCCGTCGATCAGGACGAGGGTTCCGAGGGGAACCTTCTGGAGTTCGGTGAGGGCCTTCTTCGGCACGCGGACGCAGCCGGCGCTGATGGCCGCGCCGAACACGTCGGGGCTCGGCCAGCCGTGGATCGCGACCGTGCCGGGGCCACCGCCGAAGGTGTCCAGGGTCGGGCTGTGGGCGCCGAGCGGCAGGACGACGGGCGAGGCGGATCGCCGGTCGTCGACGATCGAGCCGAGCAGGAAGGTGCGGCCGGGTGGTGTCGGCGTCTTCCGCGCCCCCACGCCCGCCTTCCAGACGCCGAGGCGGCGGCCCTGACGGAACAGCTCGAGGGTCCGCGAGCCGGTGTGCACGCGGATCAGGTACGGCGAGGTGGCCCGGTCGAGGTCTTCGTCCGGCAGCCACCCGGTCGAGCGGTTCGGTTTGGACGGCAGCAGGACTCGGACCCAGCCGTCGGTCTGTTCGACCACGGGCAGCCAGGTCGGACCGAACTGGGTCGGCGCGACCTTGGCGAACGCGTCCGCGTCCGGCGCGGTGTAGACGGCGGTCTCGGTCCGCGGGTGGACGACCACGCCGCCGGTGCCGGCGTACGGCTGCGGGTCGAGCGGTGCGTCGGGGATGGTCGCGTGCGTCGACGAACTCACCAGCGTGGTCAGGTCGACCGCAGGCAGGTCGTCCCGGTTGCCGAGCACACCCACCACCGCGACGGCGCCGAGCACGACGAGCACGGCCAGCGCCCCGACCGAGCCGCCACCCCGCTCGTCCCATCGCGACCTGCGCATCCGCTCCCCGTGGCCTCACCCGGCCGCGAGCGGCCGTCGTCGTCCGGTCGAGAATAGGACGATCGGTGACGTTACGCCACAGTAGAGTGATCGGGCGGCGGTCAGTCCGGGTGGTTCTTGTTCCGGCGCTTCAGGTAGCGCTCGAACTCGGCCGCGATCGCGTCGCCGGAGGCCTCGGGCAGGTCCGCGGTGTCACGCTGCTCCTCCAGGGAGTGCACGTACTCCGCCACCTCCGGGTCCTCCTCACTGAGCTCGTCGGCGCCGCGCTGCCAGGCCCGGGCGAGCTCGGGCAGCTCGCCTTCGGGGATCTGGAGGTCCAGCAGGGCCTCGATCTTGCTCAGCAGCGCGAGGGACGCCTTCGGGCACGGGCTGCCGGCGATGTAGTGCGGGATCGCCGACCAGAGCG